>CAZYHL010000060.1:0-9487 GCA_964646795.1 uncultured Syntrophomonadaceae bacterium | reverse complement strand
CTTCAATACTGTACTGTGGATCGTCATCGGTATTGCAGGTGCAGGCATCGCGGCAGCTGTTTTGTACATCCTATTAAGGAAAGGGAAGCAACGGGGCGGGAATAGTATTTAATGATAAGATAACGGTTATCGAAAGCGGCTTCATCCGCCTTTTTCGTGATAACGTTATATACTACTATGACAGTAAATATAAAAATTAAAGGCCGAAGCGCATTGCATGTCGCGGAGGCGAAGGCGGTAGCGTCTATAATAATGTGTTTTTTGGGTTAAACTAAAGTTGTGAGAAGAAACCCGTTTAGCGCCTAAAGCCGCTAGAGAACAGGTATTTAAAGCATCGCCGGGCCGAAAAAGGCTGAGGTGGATGCAGAGCTTGTAGATGGAGGCGGGATTATAAATTCTTTTGGCTATTTTTGTCTTGACTTACATTCTCACTTTTGTTAACCTAGTGGTGGACAAGTAAATATTAAGACTCGTATTTCAGGGAAAGGGCCTGTTAGCTATTGCCAGGTAACCGATAAATTATCTGACTACGGGGGAAAGTGCGTCTAGGGTTCCGGTTCTTTTTGAGAACGGCTGGTCCAAGTGACGCAGGCATTAAAATGCTACACCGGAGGGATAAAAACCCAGGCGGGCAGGTTTCACTCGATAAGACCTAGCCCCCCGGGTTTTTTAATTGTAGGAGGTGATTAGCCTTGCCTAAATCCCTAAGCCCCGAGATTTTAGCTTGGTATTCGAAAATAATGAAAGGAGTTGCTGGTTTTGGAAAAATTATTTAAATTAAAAGAGCATAAAACCGATGTCAGAACAGAAATCATTGCCGGAATAACCACTTTTATGACCATGGCTTACATCATCTTTGTTAACCCGAGCATCCTGAGTGGGACGGGAATGAGCTTTGAAGCCGTCATGACAGCAACCGTTGTTTCCGCTGCCCTTACTACTATTCTTATGGGTCTTATGACTAATTACCCCTTTGCCCTGGCCAGCGGCATGGGTCTAAATGCCTTATTTGCTGTTTCCGTTGCTCCTATTGCCGGCTGGGAGGCTGCTTTAGGTGTAGTTTTTATCTCAGGTATAGTCTTCTTTGTCCTGGCTTTAGGCGGTATTATTGACAAGATTGATGCCGCAGTACCGACTTCCTTAAAAAGAGCCGTTGCCGCAGGAATCGGGTTGTTTATTGCTCTCATCGGCCTGAAAAACGGCGGGGTTATTGCCGCTGATATGACTCTGGGCGAGCTCTCTGCCCCCGGTCCTATGCTGGCTATTATCGGTTTACTTATTATAGCCGTCCTCATGGCCCTGAAAGTAAGAGGCGCTATTCTTATCGGTATCATCCTGACAACAATTATTGGCATGTTTACCGGAGTTACTACGATTCCGACAGGTTTAGGAGATATTTTCGGACGGCCGGCTTCCTTGGCCCCGATCTTTCTTAAGATGGACCTCAAGGCAGCTTTAAGTATGGGCATTTATATCTTTGCTTTTGCTTTCGTGGATGTGTTTGATACCATAGGCACTCTTTTGGGTACAGGTGCCCAAGCCGGTTTCCTGGACAAGGACGGCCGCCTGCCTAGGGTTAAGGAAGCAATGATTGCCGATGCCATCGGCACCATGGCTGGTGCCGCCCTGGGTACCAGCACTGTTACTACCTATGTGGAAAGCACTTCCGGAGTTTCCGAGGGCGGCAGAACCGGGCTTACCTCCGTGGTCGTCGGACTGCTCTTTTTAGCCTCGTTATTCATTGCCCCTCTGGCTTTACTGGTGCCGGGCGCTGCCACGGCTCCCGCCCTCGTTATCGTGGGGGTCCTCATGGTGGGGGCTGTAAAGGATATTAATTTCGAAGATTTTACCGAAGCTTTCCCGGCTTTCGTAACCATAATCTTTATGCCTTTTGCCGGAAGCATTGCCGAAGGTATTGCCGCAGGCTTTATAGCTTATCCCCTGGTAAAGCTTGCAGCGGGCAGAGCTAAAGAAATTAATTGGTTTATTTATATCCTGGCTGCTATTTCATTGGCTCACTTTATCCTTTAAACCGGGGCAATCGTTCATGATCACCCTATTAACGGCTTGATGTAGGTTAAAGCAAGGAGGGACCTTTTTGCGGTTCCCCTTGCCCTTTCAAAAAGAGAAAAACTATTTCCGGCCTATAAATAATTCTTAAATTGAAGAAGGTTTTAACGCTGAAGCGTGCTTTCTTTCTGGCGGCTGTTATCCCTAAAGCCTGGAGATTTAGCGCTGCCGGCGTATTCATGCCCGTTTCAGTAAAACTATAACTGTGCCGCGATCCCAAGAGGCATCTGAGCAACCGTAAGTCTGGCTGTTTGTTTCTGACGGGGCAAACCGGCAAAGGCTGCAGCGAGAGACGGATTAAGTACTGAAAAGGAGTTGGTTGAAGGTGTCCAAACCGCTGGTGAGTATAATTATGGGCAGCGATTCGGATCTTGCTGTCATGAGGGAGGCAGCCCTGGTGCTGGAAGAGTTTGAGGTGCCTTATGAGCTCACTGTTATTTCCGCTCACCGGACGCCGGCTAAGATTTACAGCTATGGTGCCGAAGCCGCCGCCAGGGGGCTGGAAGTGATTATAGCAGGGGCAGGCGGAGCCGCCCATCTGGCAGGGGTGACGGCAGCCCTTACCGAACTCCCCGTTATCGGTGTGCCTATTCTGGGTAAGGCCTTACAGGGCGCCGATGCCCTTTATGCTATCGTCCAGATGCCTGCCGGTATTCCCGTAGCCACGGTGGCAATTAACGGGGCTAAAAACGCCGGGCTGTTAGCGATCCAGATTTTAGGTGTTAAAAACCCTGTTTACCGGGAAAAGATAAAAAAATACAGGCAAGGGCTGAAAGAACAGGTCGAGGAAAAAGCGGCGAAGCTTGAGAAGCAAGGATTTAAGGCTTATCTTGAAGAAATGTAAGAATTCTTTTTCGAGGGGGCAAGAGCTTGATTGAGCGTTATTCCCTGCCGCAGATGGCGGCGCTTTGGACATTGGAAAACAAATATAACAAATGGCTGGAAGTAGAAATAGCCGCCTGCGAAGCCTGGGCGGAACTGGGGGTCACTCCTCGGGATGCCGTGGCTCTAATTAAGGAAAAAGCTGCATTCAGTGTAGAGAGAATTGCAGCTATAGAAGCGGTAGTGAGGCATGATGTGGTGGCTTTTACCCGCTGTGTTGCCGAGAGCCTGGGGGAAGAGTCCAAGTATGTTCATTACGGCCTTACATCGTCCGATGTGGTCGATACCGCCCAGGCCCTTTTGCTCAAGGAGGCAGCCTCCCTCATAATCAATGATATCGACGGCCTGCTGGAGGTCTTGGCCGCGCAGGCCATAAAATACAAAAACCAGCTGATGATGGGACGCACTCACGGTGTCCATGCGGAACCGACTACCTTAGGGTTGAAGCTAGCCTTGTGGTATGCGGAAATGCAGCGTAACCGGGAGAGAATGGAGCGAGCCCGGGAGGTTATCTCCGTAGGCAAACTTTCGGGAGCGGTGGGCACCTTCGCCAATATTCCGCCCTTCGTGGAGGAGTATGTGTGCGGCAAGCTCGGTTTAAAACCTGCTCCTGTTTCTACCCAGGTGCTGCAGCGGGACAGGCACGCTGAATATCTGACCGCTCTGGCCATTCTCGCCGGAACCTTGGAAAAGATGGCCACAGAAATTCGGGGCCTTCAAAAAACAGAAGTGAGGGAAGTGGAAGAACCCTTCTACGAAGGGCAAAAGGGATCATCCGCTATGCCGCATAAAAGAAACCCCGTAGCCAGCGAACAGATTGCCGGTTTGGCCAGGGTTATCCGGGGCAATACCCAGGCTGCCCTGGAAAACATGACTCTATGGCATGAACGGGATATTTCCCATTCTTCCGTGGAAAGGATTATTTTCCCCGATTCCACCCTGCTGGCAGACTATATGCTGAATAAAATGAAAACAATAATTTCCGGCCTGCTGGTCTATCCCGGGAACATGTCGCGAAACCTTGCAAAAACTTACGGTCTTTTTTATTCCCAGCGGGTTCTTTTGCGTCTGGTAGAAAAAGGTTTGTCCAGGGAGAAGGCTTACGACCTGGTGCAAAAGCTGGCTATGCGGGCTTGGCAGGAAGAAAGAGAGTTTATTGCTATCTTGGGGGAAGATGAGGAAATTACCGCTCATTTAAGCCGGGAAGAGCTTAAAGAGATATTCGACCCTTCCATCCATCTGGCACGGGTAGATTATATCTTCTGCCGCCTGGGGCTTGAAGAAGGAGAGAAGGGGAATAACCATGGAAATTAAAGAATTTTTATATGCCGGCAAAGCCAAGGAGCTTTATACAACAAAGGATCCCGATGTCCTGCTCGTACGCTACAAGGATCAAGCCACGGCTTTAGACGGACAGAAGAAGGAAGAAATCACCGGCAAAGGGGAGCTCAACAACGCCATAACTACTTTCTTTTTTCAGCTGCTTGAGGACGAGGGGATTGAGAGCCATTTTATTAGGATGCTGGATGCCAGGGAAATGCTGGTTAAGAGAGTGAGTATTATCCCCCTGGAAGTGACGGTCAGGAATATTGTTGCGGGCAGCATGGCGGCCCGCCTTGGAATTATCGAGGGAAAAGAACTGTCTTGCCCTGTGATAGAATTTTATTTAAAGAATGACGCACTGCACGACCCCATGGTAAACCATGACCACATTAGGGTGCTGGGTCTTGCCGCACCGGATCAGGTTGCGGTTATGGAAGCCGTTGCTTTACGGGTGAACGGCATCCTCAAAAGTTTTTTAAGGAAGCGCGGGCTTATCTTGGTGGATTTCAAGCTGGAATTTGGGCTTTACCACGGTAAGGTAATCCTGGCAGACGAGATATCGCCTGATACGTGCAGGTTTTGGGACGAGAAAACCGGCGATAAGCTGGATAAGGACCGGTTCCGCCGGGATATGGGCGGACTCCTGGAGGCCTATAGAGAAATCCTCAAGCGGATAAAAGGGGAGAATTAAGATGTGGAAAGCAAAGATAGAGATTACTTTAAAGAAAAGCGTCCTTGACCCTCAGGGGGCGGCGGTAAAAAGTTCTCTGGAAGTCCTGGGCTATGCCAATATTCGGGATTTGAGGGTAGGGAAATACCTGGAATTTGGCCTGGAAAGCGTCAGCAGGGAAGAAGGAGAGGCTCAGGTTAAAGAAATGTGCCGCAGACTGCTGGTTAATCCGGTGATTGAAGATTATGAATTTGAACTGGTGGAGGCGGAAAAATGAAATTCGGTATTGTGGTCTTTCCGGGCTCCAACTGCGACCTCGACGCTTATCACATGGTAAAAGATGTAATGGGGGAGGAAGCCGACTATTTATGGCATCAGGACCCCGATTTAAAAGGAGTGGACTGCGTTATTCTCCCGGGCGGGTTTTCCTACGGCGACTACCTGCGTTGCGGAGCTATTGCCCGATTTTCCCCCGTCATGGAAGAGATAAAGGGTTTTGCCGCTAGGGGCGGCTTGGTGCTGGGTATTTGCAACGGCTTTCAGGTGCTCCTGGAAGCAGGTTTGCTGCCGGGAGCCCTTTACCGTAACGATAACCTGCAATTCCGCTGCCAACATACGCTCCTCAGAGTGGAAAATGTCCGGACTCCTTTTACAGGCGCCTGTCAGTCCGGAGAGATTCTCAATATCCCCGTGGCTCACGGCGAGGGGAACTATTATGTCGAAAGCGATATCTTGCTAAAACTCAAAGAGGAAAACAGGGTGGTTTTCCGGTACGTTAATGCCGCGGGCGAAGCCCTTCCGGCTGTTAATCCTAACGGTTCCCTGGAAAACATAGCCGGGCTGTGCAACCTTGAAGGCAATGTCTTGGGAATGATGCCTCATCCTGAAAGGGCCGGAGAAAGTATCCTCGGCTCCAGGGACGGAAGGAAGATATTCCAATCGATAGTTGCATACTGGAGGGCTGAAGCTTGAAAGAAAGCAGATGGCGAGAGTTGGGACTTAAGGATTCCGAATACGACATGATTATGTCTATTTTAAATCGGGAACCTAACGACGTGGAGCTGGGCATGTACAGCGTCATGTGGTCGGAACACTGCAGCTACAAGAACTCGCGGCAGCTTTTAAAACAGCTTCCCACCAAAGGCGACAGGGTCTTGCAAGGCCCGGGGGAGAATGCCGGTATTGTTGATATCGGTGCAGGCTTGGCTGTCGTATTCAAAATAGAAAGCCACAACCACCCCTCCTTTATAGAACCTTACCAGGGAGCGGCAACAGGTGTGGGCGGTATTATCAGGGATATTTTCACTATGGGAGCAAGACCGGTAGCCCTTCTGGACTCTCTTCGCTTTGGCCCCTTGGAAGACCCAAAAGTACGCAGCCTGATGGAGGGCGTGGTGGCCGGCATCGGCGGTTACGGTAACTGTATCGGCATCCCGACAGTAGGGGGAGAAATCTGGTTTGATGAGTGCTACCGGGGCAACCCGCTGGTTAACGCCATGTGCGTCGGCATTATTGAAAAAGAAAAAATAGCACGTGGCTTGGCTGCCGGGACAGGAAACCTTGTTGTCCTGGTGGGAGCAAAAACCGGCCGTGACGGGATGCATGGCGTCACCTTCGCCTCGGAGGAATTGGGCGAGGCGTCTGAAGACAAACGTCCCGCTGTCCAGGTGGGAGATCCCTTCATGGAAAAATTACTGCTTGAAGCTTGTCTGGAATTGATAGATAAAAAGGTTATTGTGGGAATCCAGGATTTAGGCGGGGCCGGCCTGACCTGCGCGACCAGCGAGATGGCCGGCAGGGCCGGTACGGGCATGCGTATCGATTTGGACAAGGTTCCCGTCCGGGAAGAAGGTATGTCCGCTTATGAAATCATGCTTTCAGAATCCCAGGAAAGAATGCTGCTGGTGGTGGAAAAAGAAAAAGTTACCCACGTCAGGCAGGTCTTCGGTAAATGGGGTCTTGATGCCGCTGTTATAGGGGAAGTGACCGATGACGGCCGGCTGAGCATATACTTAGGCGGCGAGTTGGCCGCAGATGTTCCCGCCCGCAGCCTGGCCGACGGGGCTCCGTTGTATTGTCCGGCAGCGGCGGCACCTGCCGTACGCAGAGAGGAAGCTCTTCCTGCTGATGATATCCTTAAGGACCGGAAGACTCTGGAGGATGTTTTCTTAAGGCTTCTGTCTTCACCGAACATCGCCAGCAAGGAGTGGGTCTTCCAGCAGTACGACCACATGGTGAGAACAGCGACAATATTATTACCCGGAGCCGACGCGGCTGTTATCAGGATCAGGGGTACCCGGAAGGCCTTGGCTGTCACCACTGACTGCAATGCCCGCTATGCCCGGCTGAATCCCTATCGGGGCGCCGCCCTGGCGGTATGTGAGGCCGCACGAAATATTGCTTGCACCGGAGCCAGGCCCTTGGCCGTGACAGATTGCCTTAATTTTGGAAACCCGGAAAAACCGGAAATCTACTGGCAGTTCACTAGGGCGGTGGCGGGCTTGAAAGATGCGTGCCTGGCTTTTGCCACGCCTGTAACAGGAGGCAACGTCAGTTTTTACAATGAAACGGAAGGCGCCGCTATTTTCCCTACTCCCGTCGTCGGCATGGTCGGGCTCATTGAGGATGTGGCTAAGCTGGTGACGCCCGCTTTTAAACGGGAGGGGGACATCCTTTACCTGGTTGGCAGCGGCAAACCCGCTCTGGCAGCCAGCGAGTACCTGCAAAGGATTTACGGCTTGACTTGCGGCGAGCCGCCGGAACCCGACCTGGCCGGCGAGAAAGCTCTCCAGGAAGCTCTGGCAGACCTGGCGGAGCAAGGTATGCTCGCTTCGGCCCATGACCTGGCGGAAGGAGGGCTTGCCGCCGCTGCCGCGGAATGTGCCTTTGGCGGTGACCTGGGGTTTGAGTTGTTCCTCGACGGGGATAATGCGGCGGTATCTCTTTTCGGAGAAGGAGCCCCTCTGGTGCTTGTTTCGGTCAGGCCGGAACTGGCTCCGGAGCTGGAAAAGCTGATGCAGACCCGGGGGATAACCTGCCGCAGGACGGGCAGGGTTGCCGCAGGTCAGCAAGTTGTGATATATCTGGGGAAGGATAACCTTTTGGAACTCCCCCTGGGACTCCTAAAAAACAGATGGAGGGAAGCGTTGCCATGTTTGTTGACGAATTAAAAAAAGATAAACTTCATGACGAGTGCGGGGTGTTCGGCATTTTTGCCCCCGAAAAGGAAGTAGCCCGCTACGCTTACTACGGACTCTATGCTTTACAGCACCGCGGGCAGGAAAGCGCTGGTATTGCCGTTGCCGGCGACCAGGGCATAGTCCTTAGCAAGGGCATGGGGCTTGTTTCCGAAGTATTTCCCAACCCCGACACGCTGGACAGCCTTAAGGGGCACGCCTCCATCGCCCACGTGCGCTATTCCACCAGCGGTGAAAGCAACCTTGTTAACGCCCAGCCCCTGCTGGTCAAATTCCGCCATGGTTCCCTCGCTGTTTGCCACAACGGCAACCTGGTCAACGGGGCTAATTTACGCAACGAGTTGGAAAACAAAGGCTCGATATTTCAAACAACTACGGACAGCGAGCTCATTGCTCACTTAATAGCCCGGGAAGAGGATGACGATCTGGAAGAGTCGATAATCAAATCATTGCCCCGTCTCAAGGGAGGCTTTGCCTTTGTCATCATGACGGAAAAAAGTATTATCGGCATCAGAGATCCTCACGGTATTCGTCCTTTGTCCCTGGCCAGGCTTGGCGAAGGATATGTTTTAGCTTCAGAAACATGCGCTTTTGATATTATTGGGGCGGAATACATCAGAGAGGTCCAACCCGGAGAAATGATTGTTATCGATGAACATGGCTTGCGGAGCATGAATTTTGCTAATGAAAAGAAAAAGGCCTTATGCATATTCGAATATATTTATTTTGCCCGTCCCGACAGCAGCCTTGAAGGCCGTAATGTTCACATGGTCCGGAAGGAATTGGGCAGGCAGCTGGCCAGGGAACATCCGGTAGCTGCCGATATAGTTACGGGTGTGCCCGATTCCAGCCTTACCGCTGCGTCAGGGCTGGCGGAAGAGCTGAACCTTCCCTATGAGACGGGTTTTGTCAAGAACCGTTATGTCGGACGCACCTTTATCCAGCCTCAGCAAAAAATGCGCGATCTGGGCGTCAAGCTGAAGCTGAATCCTGTCAGCAGAGTTGTCGCGGGGAAAAGGATTATCCTGGTTGATGATTCTATCGTCCGGGGCACCACCAGTATGCGGATAGTGCAAATGCTCAAGAAAGCCGGCGCCAAAGAAGTCCATGTGCGGATTAGTTCGCCGCCGGTGATTGGTTGCTGTTATTACGGCATCAACATCTCTTCCTTGGGGGAACTTATCGCCAGGAATCTGGATGTAGCCCAGATTTGTAGGGCTATAGGCGCAGATAGCTTGGGTTATTTAAGTATTGAGGGCATGCTCAAGGCAGTCAATTTGAGCGCTGAAACGTGCTGCCTTTCCTGTTTTAACAGCTGTTATCCTGTTCAACCGGAGGTGGAAGT
>CAZYHL010000059.1:0-9508 GCA_964646795.1 uncultured Syntrophomonadaceae bacterium | reverse complement strand
TATATGATAATCACCCGGCCGATGTTGCTTCGGAAAATTATGAGCGAGAAAAAGATATAGCCCTCCGGGCAGAAGATTTAAAGAAATACAGGGAAATTAACCGTGCGTTGGAAAAACTGGAGACGGGCAGTTTCGGCTTTTGCGAAGAGTGCGGCTTAAAGATAGACTCGGCCCGGCTGGCAGAGATACCCGAGGCTTCGTTGTGTTATGCCTGCCGGGAAAGAAAGGAAAAGGAAATGATTTTACGCGCAAGGCCCCTGGAAGAAGAAACCCTGTCTGCTCCTTTCCGGGCAACCGTTCAAGGGATCCGGGACAATACGGCATATGACAGAGAGGACGCCTGGCAGGATGTAGGCAGGTATAATAAGCTGCCGTATGTCTACGACGAGGATGTCGAGGCAGACGATGAAAACGCCGGGTATGTGGAGGATACCGACAGGCTCAGCAACCGGGATAACAAAAAACAGCTGGAATAGTTTAGCGGTAGTTACAAGAGGAAAAATTTACATTTAGCAACTTAAAAATTAATACTTATAGCCAGTGATTATCTAGCCCATATTTTAGGACGTTTTCGACAACTTGAGTGATCGCTCTTGAGAAGAGTATTATATTATTTGAAGAATCCTCTTATTATTTCTCGCATTATTTTGGAATATTTTCTGCCAATACAAAAACTTCTAAAATGAGTTTTTATAACATTTTGAAGTTTTTCGCAAAATTAATATGGTGGTTGATTATTACAGGATTCCCAAGTTCCTTTTGAATATTGATAGAGATAGTCCGGATTTTGAATAATAAGGGAATTGTTTACTCGTTTAACAATTCCCTTATTTTCTAGTGAATCTATGACACGCGTTACTGTCATGCGATGGACATTAATAAATCGTGCAATTTCTGAGATATTGAAATCATTTATACAATATACGCCGGTATCTTTTTGAGAAAGGTTGTCTATTAGATAATTATAGATACCCTGAGATGCTTGGCCCTTTTGTTTTGCACGAAATTTTTTGTCTAATTTTCGATAACGATCCATCGCAAGATATAAAAAGTTATAGAGAATATCGGGATATTCTTCTAAGAAACAGATAAACTCTTTTTTTGAAACAACATAACAAATGCATGTTTTTAAAGCAATAAAGTTTGTTGAATGAACTTGATTAGGACTATAAATCGTTAAAGCGCCTAATAGGCTTTCTGCGCTATTGTTTGCTTTTCGTATGTCATAAAAAAATTCCTTCCCATCCAATCCGATGGCATTCCGTAAGCACGCGCCACTAAATAAAAAATAAATAAAATCTACACTGCTTCCTTGGTGGATAATGTAATTATTTTTTTTAAAAACTTTTTTATTACCGTGTGATAATTCGATTAATTTTTCAATCTGTTCCTTCGTCATATCGGTCTCACCTCAATAATTATATTGACGTTGAAACCATGAATATAGATACTGACCTGAAAATCATTATATATAAATATTTTATACATAAAAGAAAACCAATAATGAATTCATCCCTTAAAATAATGATATATAACTTATGAATATTAGTCAATAAATAATTATTTATGCTACATATGAAGCAAGTACATTTAGTTTATATATGATAGATTTAATTTAAATATTAAAACTTTAAAAGGAGGATAATTATGCCTAATGTAAAGCGCAGTAAGCATGGTGTCATCAATTGGCAAGTTGACAATGCTTTTGCCGGCTATACCATGTTTTGCCCCATCTATTCTCGCTGGCAACAACTCGAAGGACGTGACCACAGCAAGGTTTATTTAATTGATATGAAAGGAGATATTGTTCATTATTGGAAAATTCCCGGGCTTGTCAAATTCCATGCAGAATTACTTCCAAACGGCAATATTCTGTGCTCGGCGGACTTGAAAGAATTACAGGATGAAAATCATATTAATGTAGGATTTAACTGCACATCTATTCTCGAACTTGATTGGGACAGTAACATTGTTTGGCAGTATAACAATATCTGGCACGATTATCATGACCGCTGCCGTCTCAGCAATGGAAATACAATTATTATGCTTCACAGGCCTATTGCAAAAGAGCTTCAATTAAAGGTTAAGGGTGGCATCGAAGGCTCCGAGGTGGGTGGCAGCTGCAAGGCCTGGGGACATGTTTCTAAAGAGAGGGTACAATTGAATCAGGAAGGCCAAATGTATACCATTGCGCTAGTAGAGCTTACACCGGATAAGGATATTGTTTGGGAAATGAATCTGTCGGAGGTCCTTGATCCTGAAATCGATATTATTACTCCATTAACAGGCAGAGCATTATGGCCAGGTCTTAACTCAATTGAAGAATTACCTGACGGTAATCTGGTTTCAACATCATATAACCTCAGTGCCTGTTATATATGGGATAGAAAAAATAAATGTGTTAAGTGGCGTTTTGGCCAGGGAGAAAACAGGATATCTTTTCCGCACGACCCCCGCGGACTTGACAACGGCAATATACTGTTATTTGATAATGGCCGTTTTCATTCAGCTGATCCGAATGGTGATACGAACTTTTTCCCGCCAGATTTCAGTCGTGTAATCGAGATTAATCCAAATACCAATTCAATTGAATGGGAATATCGTTCATTAAATCCTGTTGATTTTTATTCATCATTTATTAGCGGCAATCAAAGGTTGCCGAATGGAAATACATTAATCTGTGAAGGTTGCATTGGCCGATTTTTTGAAGTTTTGCCTAGCGGAGAAATCGTTTGGGAGTATCAATCACCTTTTTATTCTAATTCAGGCACTCGCTATGGTAGAACCAGCGCTGTTTTTCGTGCTATGCGTTATGCTTATGACTATCCGGGTATTAAAGGCAAAGTTTTTGATAAAGCTAAAGTGGATCACTTAAATAAGCTTTTTGGCGCAGATGCTATGAGATTTGCGAACATAAGTTAAGATCTTTCCTGATTTATATTCTGCATATTATGCTGCGCTTAGAACTGTCGATGTTTTATTCGTTTGCCAAGCTAATTAATCAATACAGTTCCGGAATATAAATGCATAGGAGGTAGAAGAAACTATGTCAGAAATTGAAAAAAAATCAGCAGTGGATAATTCCAGAATAATTAAATTACTGCTTGGTCCCTTAGTATGTTTAGTATTACTTGCTTTGCCGGTCCCTGCAGGCTTAGAACCAATGGCGATGCGTGCAATTGCGGGAGCTGCATGGATGATTGTCTGGTGGGCATTCCAACCTTTCGATCTTGCAATTACTGCTTTGTGGAGTGTCGTTATCTTCCCCATACTAGGCGTAATCACTCCTGCGGAAGCCTTTGCAAAGTTAGGGAATACAACGGTAATGCTCTTTCTAGGCGCTACAATACTCCTAGGTACATGGAGCGAAAGTGGCCTGATTGAGCGTTACGCATATGGGGCTCTCAATATAAAGTTTCTGCGAGGAAATCCCTTTCGGCTTGCTACAACATTCGGGCTAATATGTGGGCTAATGACAACTGTTGTGCCTAATGTTCCATGCTCTATTCTGTTTACGGCAATTGCAGTAGCTATTGCTAAGGCAGCCCAATTAAAACCGGGTGAAAGTAATCTGGCAAGATCATTGGTTGTTATGTCCGGGGTAGGCTCAAGCGTTGGTGGTTCTGGAACCCCTATCGGAGGCACACCCAACCTTTTGATTATCGGCATAGTGCTGACCACATTAAACTACAATGTCGAATTCTGGCAGTGGACAGCTATAGGTATGCCCCTAGCTTTGATTATGATCGCTCTCATGATATTCTTCGCCCGAATATTTTTTCCTTTAAAAGAGGATAAGGAAAAGCTTACTAATGCAAGTGAATTTATTAGTGAAAAATTAAACTCATTAGGTAAAATCAGTTTTTATGAAATAGTAGCCTTGATTGCTTTGCTTCTCGCTCTTTTCTTATGGATTTTTGCATCACCTATAACGAAAGCTATTCCTGAGTTGGCTCCGCTCGGTAAATTTCTATCAACTCCTTATATTCCTTTAATTATTGGTTGTATTCTATTTGTTATACCAATAAAACGAGAAGGACCGACATTTGCCATGGATTGGGATTTAGCTATGCGTTCGATAAATTGGAACGCCATAATGTTCATTATAGGGGCACTAAACTTTGGTGTAGCACTAACCTCCACAGGGGTTGATAAATGGGTAGCCGGTTTGATTGGAAATTTACTTGGAGATATCTCGGGTCTCTGGGTTTTGCTATTCCTTATCGTAATTGGCGGGCTTTTAACCCAGGTAATTACCAACATAGCCATAGTATCGGTACTCGTCCCCATCGCAGCTCAGGTTGCGAGTTTGTACGGATTAAATCCGGTGATAGCTGCTATTGCTGTTGGTATCCTCTCAAACAATGGGATTTTGTTTCCTTTTTCTTCCGTTTGTGTAGCTGCTTCTATAATGGGCGGCGAAGGCTATGCTCAACCTAAAGACTATGTGCTTTATGGTCTTTGTGTTATACTGGTCGGGAGTTTGGCAGCATTCTTGTTGGCTCTCACCTTAGGGCCTGTTATCTTTGGTAATATATAAATCATTAAGACATTTGATTATTTGACAGTATTAAAAGCCGGATCTATCTTAATTCAGTTGGTTAAATGCTTAATTCTTGCTATATATATTCCCTCTCATAGTATATTCTTAAGCCGGTAGGCCATCTTCGCAGGTGGTTCAATGAAATACCGGCTTTTTCTGACAAGAAAAGGCCATTGATTAAAATAAAATAATGGGAACTAATGTTTAATAAACGTCGAAATATAGGATAGGGAGAGAAACAAATGGATAAGCAAAAAAACACAGAAAGTCAAAAAAATATTAGATGGTCAATCCTTTTCATTGGTTCAATCGTCCTTCTCTTTGCAGGTATCATTTATGCATGGTCGATTTTAAAAGCGCCGCTCGCTACTGAATTCAAATGGACTCCAGTCCAGCTTTCCCTAAACTATACGTTTACCATCAGCTTCTTCTGTATTGGTGGTTTTATCAGCGGTCTTATAAGCAAATCAACTACTCCTAAGTTTCGAATGATAATCAGCGCAATTTGTCTTTTTGTTGGATTTATGAGTACGTCTCGTTTATCAGCGCGTGATATCCTTTTGCTTTACCTCTCGTACGGTATTTTGACCGGGGCCGGTATAGGAATTGCATATAATTCGATTATTTCTGTCACGAACGCTTGGTTCCCAGATAAAAAAGGTCTATGCTCCGGCTTTTTAATGATGTCTTTTGGTTTAGGCTCTCTGGTTGTCGGAAATGCCGCAGGGATAATAATCCAAATGCCCTCCGTAGGATGGCGTAACACTTTTATGATTCTTGCAATCGTTATTGGCCTTTTGCTCTTTATTTCGGCATTCTTTATAAAGTGGCCGCCGAAGGGTACGAAATTCCCTGCGCCAAGGGGAATAGTTAAAAATATTCAGAAGACCGCAGAGATTAAGGACTATTCAGCTTTAGAAATGGTCAAGCGCCCTTCCTTTTGGATGCTTTTCCTGTCATTCACCTTTATGGCTGCTGTTGGTATTGTTACAATCGCATTCGCTAAAGAACTTTTTACTACCATTGGTGTAAGCATGAGTTTCGCAATAACTATGGTTGGCATACTTTCAGTTTTCAACGGACTTGGCCGCTTGCTTTCCGGGGCAATTTTCGATAAGGCTGGAATCGTGGTGGTAAAGTTTACGTATAGCACACTAGCAATTATTGCACCTCTTCTGGTATTGCTGGCCCTTATGCTCGAATCATATTATATCGGTATTGTCGGTCTATGCATGTGCGGTTTAACATACGGCTTTGGTCCCACATCAGCTGCCGCATTTACCGCTTCATTTTATGGAACAAACAATTTTCCCCTTAACTTCAGCCTAATGAACCTTACATTAATTCCTACTTCTTTTGCAGCTACCATTGCCGGCTCAATTGTTACTGCTACAGGTTCTTTCACAACAGTGTATATGATACTCATCTGCTGTGCTATTGCAGGGCTAACCCTTAATATTTTCATTAAGAAACCTTAATTTGTAAAGAACGAGGCTCCTTGCAAAATGAAAACGAATCCAGAGTAGAATCACTGTATAGTACTCCGCTTGTTAAACCTGCTTCTCTGTGTTAGAATTAAGAAAGTTTAAACAATAAGGAGGAGCTTCGTGGCTACGGGAATAATCGTCTTGCTAATTTATTTGGCCGACCAGTTTAGCAAATTCTTGATAGTCGGTAAACTGGAACTATATGAAAGCATCCCTATTATCAATAACATTTTTTATCTTACTCTCATTCCCAATACCGGAGGAGCCTTTGGTGTATTGGCTAACCGTACCGCGTTTTTTATTATCGTCCCCTCGCTTATCATTTTACTCTTAATTTTTTGTTTCAGGTCTATTCCCGCGGAACTCCGCTACTTACGTCTCGGCTTAACTTTACAGCTTGGCGGCGCCTTAGGCAACCTGACGGACAGGCTGCGGTTGGGATACGTGCTGGATTTTTTTGATTTCAGGGTATGGCCCATATTTAACATAGCCGATATGGCCCTGGTAATTGGCGCTTTTTTCCTTGCCCTGGAACTCTTTAAATTGACATACAATAAAAAAGTCGAATAGTCTAACCTATGAGGCGGGGAATGTGATATTATGGGGGAAAAGACAACTTTTACCGTCGGGTTGGCAGAAAGCGGAGAGAGACTTGATAAATTCTTGACGAAACGCCTGGGCGACAAGACCAGGTCTTATATTAGAAACATCATTTTAACGGGAAACGTTCAAATAAACGGCATTTGTCCCGGCAAGCCCGGCATCAAGCTTAAAGAAGGCCAAAAGGTGGTAATAGCTATCCCTCCGGTTAGGGAGATGGCTATTACCGCTGAGAAGATCCCCCTTGATATCATCTACGAAGACTCGGATTTGGCGGTAATAAACAAGCCGCAGGGTATGGTGGTTCATCCAGCCCCGGGTCATTTTTCCCATACCTTAGTTAATGCCCTCCTTTACCACTGCCGGGATTTATCGGGTATAAACGGGGTCTTACGGCCGGGTATCGTACACCGGCTGGATAAAGATACTTCGGGATTGTTGCTGGCTGCCAAAAATGATGCGGCGCATCTTAGCCTGTCCAAACAGTTAAAAAGGAGACAGGTTAAAAGAGAGTACCTGGCCCTAGTTAAGGGGCAGCTTTCAACTTCGAAGGGGATAATTGAAGCGCCTTTGGGGAGACATCCCCGGCAAAGGACAAAGATGGCTGTTGTTGGTTCCTCCGGCCGGCAGGCGGTGACCCATTACCGGACCCTGGAAGAGTTTAACGAAAGCAGCCTGATTTCTGTCAGGCTGGAAACGGGCAGAACCCATCAAATAAGGGTACACATGGCCTATATCGGTCATCCTGTTTTAGGCGACCCCCTTTACGGGAAAGAAAAAGATAAATGTAGTTTGCCGGGACAGGCTCTTCATTCTTTTCGGCTTGGTTTTTTTCATCCTGCAACGGACAAGTGGCTGGAGTTCCAGGCGGAACCGCCCCTTGCCTTCCGGGAGCTTCTTGAAAAATTGAGAGAAGATAAGAAGGAGTAACAGCTATGCGTTTAAAAAGAATAATCATAGACAAAGACGGTATCAGGCGGGCGCTGACTCGGATTGCCCATGAAATCTTGGAAAAAAACAAGGGAACGGAGAACCTGGTTCTTATCGGCATCGAGACCAAAGGTGTTCCCCTGGCCCTGCGTTTGGCAGACGAAATCAAGGCAATTGAAGCGGTATACCCCGGGGTCGGCAGACTGGACATTACCCGTTACCGGGACGACTTGGACCAGTGGGAGGAAAAGCATAGGAAACCCCTTACTAATATCCCCTTTGATATCAAAGGGGAAAAGGTGATTCTGGTGGATGATGTTCTTTATACGGGCCGGACGGTTAGGGCGGCCATGGATGCGTTGATCGACTTAGGCCGGCCTTCTTCCATACAACTGGCGGTGCTTGTTGACAGAGGTCACCGGGAACTGCCCATAAGCCCCGATTTTGTCGGTAAAAATGTTCCCTCGAACAGGGCTGAAAATATTGAAGTGCATTTAATGGAGGTTGACGGTAAAGAAGAAGTTGTTATTCTTGAAGATTAAGCCGCTCAATTTTCTCTTTTGAAGGAGTAACGTAAAAAGTTTTCTGGCCGCTGTAAATCACCATTCCCGCTTTTGCCCCCTTCGGTTTTCTGACATTTTTAATCATGGTATAATCTACCGGAACGTTAGCTGAATCGCGGCTGCGGCTGTAATAAGCGGCTAGCAGAGCGGCTTCATAAAGGGTTTTTTCCGGTGGGGAGCCGTTGGCTATGATCACGTGGCTGCCGGGGATATCTTTGGCATGGAGCCAGAGGCTGTTTTTCCCTGCCAATTTCAAGGTTAGATAGTCGTTTTGTTTATTGTTCCTGCCAACGAAGATGGGAATACCGTCCGTCGAAAGATAGTGGAGGGGTTTCATTTTGGGTTGTTTCTTTGTTTTTACCGCCCCGGTCTCCTGGAGGTATTTCTCTTCAGCGAGCTCTTTCCTTATCTCCAACAAATCTTCATAACCGGCGGCATCCCGGATACTCAACGATACGCCGGTTAAATATTCCAGTTCTTCGCAAGTTTTTTCCAGGCGTTTGCTGAGCTGCCTTTCTGCCGCCAGGGCTTTTTTATATTTTTTAAAATATTTTTGGACGTTTTGCGAAGGCGTCAAAGCAGGATCCAATCCAACCAACACTGGATCGCTCCCGGCCTCGTAATAGTTGGCCAACGTAACGGAAGCAGCGCCTTCTTTTACTTGATGCAGATTAGCTTTAAGGAGCTCTCCTTTGATTTTATCTTCCGCCGCCTTCGCCGCCGCAGTCAGTTCGGCCTTGATTGTCTCCCGCTTTTTCCGTACCTTTTTAAGTTCTCTCGTGCACAATGCCTTAAGGTATGCATTTAATTCCGCCAGTTTATCGTCCTCTTCACTGCGGGCATAGAAGGTTTCCAAAAGGACCGACGGGCTGTCAAAGGTTTTGACGGTAAAACGGGTTTTTAGGTTCAGAGCGGCTTTGAGACAACTGAATTCAGTTGCTTTCCCTTCCGGGCTTAAAAGGAGGCTGAAAGTCCAATATCCGTCTCTTATCTCTTTGCCTGTTTCAGCCAGTAACGTGGCCAATACGGCAATTTCCGCGGGGCAAAGGTCTTTAAAGCGGGCATCAGGGTTTATACCTGCTTCAAGGGATAGGATTTCTGCCGAAAAAGTGCTGAAGCCCTGAAAAAGATTAACAAGCCCTTGTTTGACGGCAGCGTTAATCTCTTGGCGGCTGTATGCCGTCAGCAAGGCATGCATAGCGGCATATCCCTCAAGGCTGTTTTTCCCTTGTTCAGGAGGCGGGCAGTAGGGTTCTCCCGGTATAAGGCTGCGAAACCGGTTTCTTTCGGCGGGAACGTAAATAATGCTTCCCAAAATTGTATTGTTTGTTTTTTGTTCCTTGACCAGGATGATATTGCTGTGTTTGCCCATAAATTCACCGATT
>CAZYHL010000058.1:0-9512 GCA_964646795.1 uncultured Syntrophomonadaceae bacterium | reverse complement strand
CTCTCCCTTACTTGGATTAATGCATCCGCAATTTTATCGTATTCTTTCTTTGCTTTGCTGAATTCGGTTATTGTCCTAATCATATCGGCTTTATCGCTCACATCGCTGCCGCATATTTCCGTCAGAATATTATTATACAATTCTTCAGAAGCGGCAATGTCGATCACGGCGTGCCCTGTCCCTAGGTTCATGTCTTTGAGAACGGCGCTTTCGACTATTTCTACTTCATTTAAGCCGAAAATCACATTATTAATATCTCTAAGTTTATAGACGTTCTCCACGTTTTCCCGGATAACCCTGCCGTAATCGGCTCTTAACCAGTGAGCTTCATCCAGTTCCTCTACCCAATCCGGAAGCTTGATGCTGACCTCTTTGACCGGGAATTCATAAAGTATTTCTTTCAGCAATATGTTAATATCATCCGCTGTTAAACTCAGACAGTTAACCGGCACCACCGGCACTTCATATTTTGCTGCCAGCTCTTCCTGCAATACGGCACTTTCCTCGGAATAAGGCTGTGTCGTATTTAAGATTACGACAAAAGGCTTGCCAAGCTCTTTTAGTTCTTCTACTACCTGGCTTTCAGCATTAACGTAATCTTCCCGCGGTATTTCCGTGATACTACCGTCGGTCGTTACGACAATCCCGATGGTGGAATGGTCGGTAATTACCTTTTTCGTACCGACTTCGGCCGCTTCTTCGAAAGGAATATCATAGTCAAACCAAGGGGTTGTAACCATTCTTGGAGCGCCTTCATCATCATAGCCGAAGGCTCCGGGGACATTGTAACCGACACAGTCTACCAGCCTGATCCTCATTTTTATATTTTCCTGCAGGGTGATTTCTATTGCTTCTTCAGGCACAAATTTAGGTTCGGTAGTCATAATCGTTCTTCCGGCGCTGCTTTGAGGCAATTCGTCCTTTGCTCTTTCCCGCTCTTCTTCATTTTCTATATTAGGAATCACAAAAAGTTCCATAAATTTTTTGATAAAGGTTGATTTTCCTGTCCGGACAGGTCCCACTACTCCCAGGTATATGTCTCCTCCTGTCCGCTGTACAATATCCTCGAATAATTCAATTTTCACTTTCCCTTTCCTCCTTTCTTTTTATCTTTCGCTAAGTAAGAATTAATAAAGGACAGACCTATTTATCCATTAACAATATATTTATATGATTGTCTGCGGTGATTATTACTTTTCGGGCGTGATATTGGAAGAAGAAATTAATATTTTCCGGACAATAAAAAAAACCCCTCATGAAAAGGGTTTTAAGCTTTTATTTATTTGATCATCAAATCTTCCATTTCATGTTTCTTATTTCTGCCCATCAAGGATTCTAGCGCGCCTTCAGTGTCCTGTCCCTCGTAAAGGATCTTGTATATCTCTGCGGTTATAGGCATTACAACACCCATTTTTTGTGACAGCAAGTAGACTGTTTTTGTTGTCGTATAACCCTCAACCACCATTCTGCTGGTAGCTATAATCTCTTCAGCTTTATCTCCCTTGCCTAGCAGATAACCTAATTTTCGGTTCCGGCTGTGGTTGCTGGTACAGGTAACAATTAAATCCCCGATTCCGGCTAAACCAGAGAACGTCAGGGCATTTGCTCCCATGGCAACGCCAAACCGAGCAATCTCCGTCAAGCCCCTTGTCATCAGGGCTGCTTTGGTATTATCTCCAAAACCCAGCCCGTCACAAATGCCCGCGCCGATGGCGATAATGTTCTTTAGAGCTCCTCCCAATTCCACGCCTGTAATGTCTAGGTTGGTATAAACCCGGAAATATGGGGTCATCAAAACCTCTTGGACAAGTTCTGCCGTTTTAACGCTGCACGAGGCGGCAACAGTGGCCGAAGGAAGGCAAACACTTATTTCCTCGGCATGGTTTGGTCCTGATATACAAGCAATGTTGTTAATGTAATCAAGACCTGTTTCTTCGGCGATTGCTTTTGTCAACAGGATGGATTTTCCCATATCCAATCCTTTCGATGCCGAGACAACAACGGCATCATCGGACAGAAACGGCTGCATCAGCCGCGCAGTACTTCTCACGGCATGAGACGGCACGACCAGAAAGATGAGCTTGTTTTTCCCTATCGCTTTGCTTAGGTCAGTGGAAGGGCAAATTTTTTTATTTAAGGTCACATTAGCCAGATAAGTACTGTTTGTCCTTTTTTCCGATATTTCTTGAGAAATCTCTGTTCTCCTGACCCAAATATCAACGTCATATCCTTTGAGAGCTAAAAGATTAGCTAAGGCTGTGCCCCAGCCTCCCCCGCCGATTACTGTTAATCTCTCCATAGACGACTCCTTAACTATGTTTAATTTTTCCCTATTTTATTTTCCTTCCCCCCGGCCAGCCTTTTAATATTTTCTTTATGCCTTGCTATAGCCAGAAGGGTTATGACAATACTGAAAATTACCGACAAATAGTCGGCACCTTCAATTCCTTTGATACCGTACTTGTACAAGAGAACAGGAAAAAGCAGCGCTCCTACAAGGGATGCTAGGGAAACAAATTTGGTTAGCAGGACAATAAGTATACCCACCGCTGTAATAATGAAAAGAATCAGGGGATTCAGAGCCAAGATAACGCCCATACTGGTTGCAATGCCTTTGCCGCCTCGGAAGCCATGAAACACAGGCCAATTATGACCTATTACCGCCATAATCCCGCTCAGCATCAGTGCTTCCGGTGTTCCGAGCAACCACCTGGCCAGATATACTGCGGCCATCCCCTTGAGCATATCCAGCAATAACACTAAAATCGCCGGCAAGACACCCATTGTTCGTAAAATGTTTGTTGTTCCGACGTTGCCGCTGCCGTGCTCCCTGATGTCTATTCCCTTTCCTGCCTTTGCGATTATGTAACCGGTTGAAATCGAACCCAACAAGTAGGACACAATCAGTAACACAGCTATCAAAGGTCATCTTCCCTTTCTTTTTTTGTGGAAAACAAAAATTTGATTGGCGTCCCGGCAAACCCGAAAGTGCTCCTGAGCTGATTTTCTAAAAAACGCTTGTACGAAAAGTGCAACAATTCCCGCTGGTTTATAAAAAAATTAAAGGTCGGAGGTGCCGTTTTAACCTGGGTAACATAGTAAATTTTCAACCTTTTCCCTTTGACGCTGGGAGGAGGTGTTATGTATATCATTTCCTGCATGAACGTATTCAACTGGCCGGTTGATATCCTTTTCCTGTTTTCCGCGTATACCTCCCGAACTAGATCAAACATTTGTTTTACCCGTTTTCCTGTCTTAGCTGATATATAGACAACAGGCGCATACCTGGCGAAAGCCAGCTCGGCGCCCAGGTTTTGTTTAAAATCTTTAACGTATTCCTCCTTCTCTTCTACCAGATCCCACTTGTTAATGGCTAAGATCAGCGCTTTTCCGGCAGCGTCGGCGTTGCCGATAATTTTTTTGTCCTGCTCCGTTATGCCCTCTACGGCATCGATGACGGCAATAGCAACGTCGCATTCCTCGATAGCCCGAAGGGAGCGCAGGATACTGTAGTATTCGACGGGAGTATTAACTTTACTTTTGCGCCTTAGGCCTGCCGTGTCAACAAGAATATAATCATTATCCATTATTTTGACAATAATATCAACCGAATCTCTTGTCGTACCAGGTATTTCGCTTACTATTACCCTCTCTTGGCCAGCAAGATAATTGACCAAAGACGATTTTCCCACATTGGGCCGGCCGATAAAAGCAACCCTTATCCCTTCGACAGCGTTCTCTGCGTGAGGCGGAAGGTCACTGACGACCCTATCAAGCAAATCGCCGATATTTAAACCGTGAGCCGCTGAAATGATAATCGGTTCACCTAGACCCAATGCGTAAAAATCATAAACGTCCTGGGCATCTCTATTGCTTTCGCCCTTATTGGCAACAAGGATTGTTTTTTTGCCGGCTTTCCGGATAATTTCCGCTATTTCCCTGTCCAGGGCAGTTATTCCAGTTTTTAAATCAACTACCATTATCAACAGATTGGCCTCTTCGATAGCCAGCCAGGCCTGTTTTCTAACCAATTCGGTCATTATATCATTTCCAAAATTAATGCCGCCGGTATCCACAACAAGGAATTCGGTGCCGAGCCACTCCACCCTGCCGTAAATCCTGTCCCGGGTAACACCCGGCATTTTTTCTTCTATTGCCGTCCTCTTTTGAATAATGCGGTTAAATAAAGTCGATTTGCCGACGTTGGGCCGCCCGACAATCGCCACAACAGGTTGAGGCATAACATGGCCTCCTTACGCTTGTATTTGTTGTATCAATGCTGTAATGCTGTCGACAGGAGTTACTTTTACTTTAAGGGCCGCTGCGACATCTTCTAACTTCAGGTTATCCAGGAAAATCCCTTCCCTGTCTTTAAGCATTGTGCTGGAGATAAATAACTCGCTGCCCAGCTCCTTGCCTTTTAAGCCGCCAATTAAATCCGTACCTGTCAATAAACCTGATACGGTAACCTCCCCCCCGAAATAGCTGTTGGCCACAGGGTAGAGGTTTACAGTTACACCTTTGGTTTCGTTAATAGCTTTTGTTATCTTCGCAAACACTTTCGCAATAGAGCTGCCGCAAGCTATGCTTCTTAAACCGGGTTTAAGCGCCTGTTCGGACAGGCACTTTTTTTGCTTTTCAAAATCATCCAGCAGCAATCTGACAAGCCCGACACCGTTTTCCAGCTGGGGAAAATCATCGTACTCCCGCCTGGCCGGTATTTCTAAGCCGGCAGCCAGATAGAATTCGTCCGCCGGGTAAACAATATTTTTACCTTCCTTCTTTCTAAAGTCCTGCTGCCAATTATGACATTGCTCAATTACTTCCTTGCTCGCGTCAGCCGCATATCCTTTTAAGGCATATAACCCTTCCCTGTAAGCAGTAATACCTACCGGTACCACGGCAATGGAAAGCAGGTTGGGAAGCAGCGATGAAAGATCCCCGATGGTTTTATCCAGCTCCCTCCCATCGTTTACCTTAGGGCAAAGAACAATCTGGCTATGAAAATATATGCCGTTAGCTTTAAGCTCTTTAAGCAGCGTCATCAACTCTCCCCCCCTGGGGTTACTCAATATTTTAACTCTCAGGGCGGGGTTCGTGGTATGTACGGAGATATAAAGGGGTGATATCTTTTCCGCTGTTATCCTCTTAAGGTCTTGCTGAGATATGTTTGTAAGGGTGATATAACTGCCGAATAACAAAGACATCCGGTAATCATCATCTTTAAAATAAAGCTTTTTTCTCATGTCGCGGGGGAGTTGGTCGATGAAACAAAAAATACACTTATTGCGGCAGACGTGTAACCTGTCCATAATCGGGTTAATGAATGCAAGCCCCAAATCCTCGCCGGCTTCTTTTTCAATATCGTACTCGTAGAAGCATCCCGTCTCTTTTCTAAGCAGCAAACGGATGTTCTCCTCGGCCAGGAAGGTTTTGTAATCCAGTACATCTCTAATTTTACGACCGTTGATGGAAATAAGCACATCGCCTTTTTCCATGCCGAGTGCGGCGGCTATAGAATTTTCATCTACCTCCTGGATGATCTGTTCCATAAATACCCCTCATAAGCCATTTCTTCTCATTATCTATTTTTTATGAGGGTATGTCAACTTAATAAGACCTCGCTTCACGCAATGCTGCTCTTATTTCTTCCTTGGACTTTTCCACTAGTTTAACAATAGCAGGAAAGGCCGCTATTGTCCCCATTATGACCAAGGGACGGCCGATTCTGGTCAGTTTTAAACTCCTGGAAAGATACCCGCCCAGCCGCATTGTCCAGTTGACACATTTAAGGGTATTAATCAGATACAGGTCATCCGACTTAATGCCGTAAATATTCAATATTTCCGGCAATGCTTTTTCAATTATTTTACCGGCGTTGCCGCAGCCCATGTTGTAAATATCGTTTCCCTCTTCGTCTTTTCCAAGATAATGGATAATACCGATTTTTACAGAAGGCACTTCATCAAAATAAGCGCACTTCAATATATCCTCACTGCGCGGTTTACTATCCTTCGGCAGCTCACCCAGATGAACTGCGGCGGCAACCACGGAGGAATGTGCTCCCCCGTAACAATGATATATTATTTTCATCAAACCCCACCCTAATGTTTAACTAATATGCGCACACCGTTTTCCAGTTCATGCACAACACTTTCTGTTATTCTTGCCAGAGTTGTTGCCATTTTCTCCTGTTCTTCCTTATTTTCGGCAAAAAAAATAGGCACTCCGCCTTCCGCGACCGTATTTTTATCTACCGTTACGACAGCCAGGATTACTTTTGCCAGCGATGTTTTCATTTTATTCCCTTCCTCAAAATATTATTGCCGACTAGTCGGCCGCTTCTTTCCCGGCGGCGGATTTCAGCGGCATTTTATAAGCGCTTTCGAGCACCGGGACATTTTCGATGGCTTTTACCAGGCTATCAAAATCTTGCTCGATAGGAAGAATGATAAAACCGATGCGGCCTGTATCGAGGTTGCGCCGAACCAACGGCATAAATTCCGCCGTGTCTACATCCCTGTAAACACCTAATTGGGCCGCGGCATCATGGGAAATAGCCTGTCTCTGCCCTGTATTCGCCAGGGTGGCCCTGGCGTTATCATCGAAAGGCTCGATAATAATTCCTATGCCTCGTTCTAAAACCTTGTTTCTGGCTTCTTCTGTGCCAAGGTTCATAATATGAACATTTTCTATAAATAAGTTGGGCCCTTTAAAGCTTATTTCTCCTTTTCTGACCTTGGCAATATCCCTTACCTTTTTTCCCTCCATAAGCCTGCCGGCAATCAGAATGGCTAGAACACCTACGCCGGCGCCAGTTAAAGTATTTAGATATAGAGCCGTTGTGGTAACTGCAATTGATATTAAAATAACGAGGTAATTCCTAGCCTCGAATACCCTGGATATACCTTCTATATAATCCGGCCCTCGTGGAACCAATTCCGATCTCTCCAGACTCTCCAGCATTTTTCTTTCAATATTTCTGACATCCCTGAACTGCTGGGCCGCCAAGGCAAGAAAGGTTACAGCAGTGAATTCCCTGGCTACCAAAGCCGGTACTGCCGCCGAACCCAGCACGGCGGCAATTAAACCCAGCGACAAATGGATGACTATGCCGTGAGGGTAAGTCGGATACTGCCTGTAATCCGACCTGAGCATGTAATACCTGCCTAAAGTACCTATTATTATCCCCAGATATATGGCTTGGAGAGCTCTGTCCACAGCTTATTCTCCCTCTTCGTTATCTTTATTTCCTTCATCTTTTTTATTCAAGCCGCCAATAAGGTTTTTTAATTCCGTTTTCCGGAAATTCTTAACCCTCTCCACAGCTCCATCTATCGACCCTGTGCTTATTACCAGATAGAGGGCAACCCCCAATACCAGTGCCAAAACCAGCCATAATGCCGATCGCAATGCCGTCCTCGATGCCTCGCTGCCAAAACCGGGGGATAAGAATTCTTGTCCTTCTTCAGAACCATAGAGAAACTGGTCCACCACGTCGCCGAAAAGAGCAATAGATTCTTCCGCTCCTTCCTTGGTATTTTCATGAGCCCCTACTTCAAGCAGCAGTGAACGAGCGGACATATCCTGGTTATAGTTGCCGTTAGCCATGAAGATTCCTTTGATCAGGCCCGGATAAATGTTGTCGGCTGTTGCCTTTAATTCTTCGGCAAACTGCCGGTTTGTGGCCATGTTTTGATTTTCCCTTCCCACAACCAACTGGATTTGTACCCTTTCTTTCCCTTCCAACTCCGTCAGGTACTCTTCGGGAGGGACGGCATCCCTATGCACGTCAAATAAAGCATCCGGATTTTTCTGGATTAGTTCTTCCGCAGTCCTGCGGGAACGGTGATAAGCGCCGGCATCATGGGGGACATGGGTTTCGTCACTTTTAATAGCATTGATTCCTTTTCTGTTCAATGCAGCGGCGAAAGTATCACCCACTTCGATTATGCCGCCGCCGCTTGCGTCGGAATCTGTCCCGTCGCTGGGCACATAGGATTCAGCACCGTGAGAATGATAAATCGCGATGGTTTTGCTTTCTTGTTGCACAGGTTCTGCCGGTTTTGGAAAGACCGCTAATTTCCGTATCCAGGTTGTGACCTGTTCCATTGTGCTTTTACTGTCAACTTTCTCAAGGGACAACGTCTTTAAATAACGGGCTTCCGCCCTTTTCCCTTCGATTCTGATTACCCGGTATACATTGTTATCCTTTGATATATATTCGTCTCCCACGTGAACAATCCTCGAGGTCCTCATAATAGTGTTGGCTTCCCTGTCAACCATGGTGTAATAACTGCCGTCCGTAAGCTCCGTATCGTTTAACATATCGAAGAATTTCTCTAAATCCACCGCACCGGCTTTTAAGGGAAGGTTTAAGCATAAGATGGCAATGACTAAGGTTTTTAGAAGCCAACTAACGTTCTTCTTCATTTTTCTCATCTCCCCCTTCTGATTTGGTGTGGTCTCCCGGCTCATCCCCTCCGTCAATTTCCCCTGTTTCCGCGTCCGTTGACAAACCTTTGAGCAGTTCAATGGGACGGTCGGTGGACGGGCCGCCTTGTGCCCTTTCCCGAATTTCCCCTATTATTTCCGCAAGCCCCAGGGCGATAAAACCTGAAATGACTACGCCGTCAAATAAACCTGCTCCACCGATGGCAAGTTGTCCCTGCCCTCCCGTAATGAGCAGCTCAACCCGGGTGAACAGGTCGGCAAGGATAATGCCGGAAATGCCGGCGATAAATGCCGACCGACGTGACCTTCCTGCCAAGTAACCGGCAATACCCGCTAATCCGGCAAATACATATAGAGGGTCTAAAAACAAGTAATATGTTGGTTCGGTCGGCAAGATTTTCGCCGCCAGGTAGACGGTAGCTCCTGTCACTAAAGCCGCCAAGACGGCCCTTGTTTTTTCCTTTCTGGTGCCGGCATTTATCAGCAGGTAACCTGCCAGGATAAGAGGGATTACCCCTCCCCCGATGTTGATTGATACATTCTGGGTTAGCGGGATATCCGGCAGGAAGCCTCCTACCAGCATGGCGCCTAAAAAGATAATGGCTGCCCTATCACTTAACTTAAGCCTGTCTAACACCCTTTGCCCCAGGCCAAGAAATATAAGTACCGCCAAAACAAATAAGATAGTCATTCCTATCGGCACAATGATCTCCTCCTTTGTGTTGGTTTTAGATTTTCCTTCTGTGAAAGTTTTATTCTCAAATTGAAAGGCAAAAAAAAAACTGCCCTTCCGGGCAGCCTATGCTCCTTTTCTATTTGTGATGCTTTCCAAGTTTAAGCTCCTGTTTGCCAACCATTCTCTTGTTTCTCCTGTCAGCACCAGGGGTACCTTTTGCAGTTCCTGTAAGTCACAGGCTCCCAGTAATGCCATGCATTTTTTCGTATCCTCCACTAAACCGGTGAAATAATTGATTGTTTCCGGCAATCCTTTTTCTATGATGAGCTTAAGGGGCAGGGTGGCAAAAGCGACAGCTTTTGCTCCCAGAGCAAGGGCTTTG
>CAZYHL010000057.1:0-9564 GCA_964646795.1 uncultured Syntrophomonadaceae bacterium | reverse complement strand
TTAACCCTTTTATAATGGTTATAAACAGCAACAGCCAATGATTTCTTGGCCGCATCCTGACTAATAACGTACTGGTCGAGTATATTTTTAATTTCCACAGGTTTGGGTAAATCCATCAAGTCTAAGTCGAGGTCCTCGCTGAGCTCTTCTTCAATAATTTCATTGCAGAGCTCTATGCATTCATCGCAAATATAAACACCCGGCCCCGCTACCAGCTTGCGAACCTGTTCCTGGGTTTTTCCGCAGAAAGAACACTTCAACTGTCCTTTTTCATCGTTAAACTTAAACATTTTATCACCTCTTAGCTGGCAGACTAGCGATGCGCCATGATTTCATCGATAATGCCGTAATCCCTGGCTTCTTCGCCTGACATGAAAAAATCCCTGTCTGTATCGGTAGAAATTTTTTCCACCGGCTGGCCCGTATGCTTAGCCAATATTTCATTAATACTGCCTCTGATTCTAATAATCTCCCTGGCATGGATCTCGATATCCACCGCTTGGCCCTGAGCTCCTCCCAAGGGTTGATGAACCATGATGCGGGAATTAGGAAGGGCAAAACGTTTTCCCTTGGTCCCTGACGCCAAAAGGACAGCTCCCATGCTGGCAGCGAGGCCGATACAAATAGTAGATACTTCCGGCCTGATATACTGGATGGTGTCATAGATGGCAAGGCCCGCATAAACGCTTCCCCCGGGTGAGTTGATGTATAAGCTGATTTCCTTTTCCGGGTCTTCAGACTCTAAAAAGAGCAGCTGGGCCACAACCAAGTTGGCTACCATATCGTCAATGGGAGTGCCGATAAAAACAATCCGGTCTTTAAGCAGGCGGGAGTAAATATCGTATGCTCTTTCGCCGCGGTTGCTTTGTTCTACTACCATGGGAACCAGATTCATCAATAATAACCTCCTCGGTACTTCCTCGTACTTGTTGTCTATTCTGTTTCCGCCGGTGCTTCCTCTTTATCTTCATTGCCTGCACCGATGTTTTCTTGCTCTTCCGGAATTGTTGTGGCGGTAATATCTGCCTCTTTAACAAGTAAATCAATAACCTTGCGGTATTTTATTTCGTCTTCGATACCCCCTAAACGCCCCTGGGCGGTAAAGACTTCTTTGACTTTGGCAAATTCCTGCTTGTAGCTTTCCGCAAAGCCTTTAATTTTATCATCTATTTCGCTTTCCTCTGCTGTTATTCCTTCTTTTTTTATAATCGCGCTCAAAGTTAAATTGGTTATAACTCTTTTTATCGCTTCATCTTTATTATTCTCCCGGAGTTCAGACGGGTCTTTGCCGGATACTTTCAGGTACTGCTCCATGGAAAGGCCTTGCATGCGCATAAACTGTTCCATTTCTTCCATTATTCTGTCCAGTTCCCTTTCAACCAGCACTGACGGCGCTTCCACCTTTACCTCTCCGGCTATCTGCTGGATGAGGCGTTCTTCCAAGTCTCTTTCTGCCCTGGTTTCCTCATTCTTTTTTAACTTATTCTTTATATCGAGCTTAAATTCATCCAACGTGGAAAATTCGCTTATCTCTTTGGCAAAGTCGTCATCCAGCAGAGGGTATTCTTTCCGCTTGATTTCCTGGGCCTTTACTTCAAAGAGGGCTTCCTTACCGGCCAGTTTCTTTTCCCGGTAATCCTCAGGGAAGGCAACCTTGACCTGCCGTTCTTCACCCTTTTTTATGCCGATAAGCTGAGCTTCAAAGCCGGGAATAAAAGAATTTGAACCTAATTCAAGGGAATAACCTTCCGCTTCCCCGCCGGAAAAGGCTTCTCCGTCTACGAATCCCTTGAAGTCTATTACCACCAAATCCCCTTCTTTAGCCTCCGCCGCCGTATCTTCAAGAGAAACTAGCCTGGCATGCTGCTTTTGGGTCATCTTTAAGTATTCTTCTACATTAGTATCGGTAATTTCTCTAAGCTTCTTTTCAATTTCTATCCCTTTATATTCAGGCAGCTCAAACTCCGGCTTGACTTCCACGACGGCCTTGAAAAGCAGGGGCTTCCCTTTTTCCATTTGGACAAGGTCAAACTTAGGGTTGTCAATAGGTTCTAATTCCGTCTCGCCGACAGCATGCTCATACGCTTCGGGAATCAGCGTTTCCAGGGCTTCCTCGTATAAGACTTCTGGTCCGAACCTGGCCTCCAGGATAGGGCGCGGCACTTTACCCTTACGAAAACCAGGGACGTTAACTTGCTTTACAACCTTGCGGTACGCTTTTCCCAATGCCGTTTCAACAACGGCAGGATTTACCTCAATTTCCATGGATATTTTATTGCCGTCTATTTTCTCCCACTTAACCATTAATTATGCTCCCTTCCCACACGGGTATTTTATAATATGTTTAACCAGCCTGATTGTTTAACCTTACATCCGGCAGTTTCCTCTGAATTATAGCATTAACTATTTAAAAAATAAAGGATAAAAGGTTTTAAATCCAAAAATATCCCGCTCCTTAAAATACTTGCCCTTACATAAGCCGGAAAATACTTCATTTTCCCCCTCGAAACCCAAAATTTCAACATTTTTTTAGCCATAAGAAGGAATTTTTATGAAAAAACCTAATATAATGAGTAAGTTTCAGACAAACTACGTACTTTTTAAGCAAGTTAAAAAGTATTCGGGAGTCAATTTTCTTGTTTCAATCTATTTTTTAAGGGGGAATATTCTTGTCCAAAAAATGTCCGGCATTTAAAGCAATTCTTTTTATAATCCTAATTTCCCTTTCCGTATCAGTTTCCTGCACACCCAGCCAAACCGAAGAGGATAATCGTTTGGTTATTGGAATCCCCGCCGATCTGGAAACACTGAACCCCATCCTTTCCAGTTGGGAGCTTGAAACGGAAATATTGAACGCCCTTTTTTCCACCCTGATTACCGTGGATAACAATTTAAACCTGGTTCCCAACCTGTTGGCAGAAATGCCGGTTGTAAGCGATGACGGGCTGAATTATGCTTTTCAACTGAAAGAAGGAGTCACCTTCCATGACGGCCATGAATTGACGGCGGCAGACGTTAAGTTCACCTACGAAATGAAGATAGCGGAAGGCAATGCCGTGCCATCCGGCGGCATGTGGGACCTCATCGATGTATTCAGCGTTACGGATCCTTATCATTTTGAGATAACCCTTAAAGAGTTCGACACAACCTGGCTGGAGAACTGGGGTTATGCCGATGCCATGATTGTACCAAAACATATTGTCAGGGAAGAGTTCCTCTCTAATGGAGAAGCTTTAACTAAAGGAGGCGATTTTTCCCGTAACCCTGTCGGTTCAGGGCCATACAAGTTTGTGGAATGGAAGCCGATGGAATATATAATCCTGGAGAAATATGACGATTACTTCCAGGGGAAACCCCAAATAGACACCTTGGTTTGGAAAGTTATCCCCGATACCAACACGCTGCTGTCCCAGTTCAAGAACGGCGAAATAAACATCTACAACCGGGTGGAACCCGGCCATTACGAGGAACTCAGAGATAAAACGGACATAAAACTTGAAAAATACCTGGGATTCAAATACATGCATGCTGATTTTAACCTTAACAATCCTGTATTTCAGGACAAGGCCGTGCGCCAAGCCCTCAACTATGCCTTCCCCAAAGACGACTATATCAATACCGTGCTGGCAGGAATCGGTTCTGCAGCTCATTCTTATGTACATCCCCTCAGCTGGGCTTACAATCCTAACGTTAAACAATACGGGTATAATCCCGCCGAAGCCGTCAGACTGTTGGAAGAAGCAGGCTGGCTGCCCGGAGAAGACGGCATAAGAGTTAAAGACGGTGTCAGGCTAGCCTTTACCCTGACTACCATGACAGGCGTTCCCGTCAGGGAGGCGTTTCAGGAGATTGCCCTCCAGGAATGGGGAGCAATCGGCGCCGAGGTTACCATAGATAACGTAGAAGGGGCCGCTTTTGGTGAAGTGCTTTTCGGCGGCGACTTTGACATCATCATCTTTACCTGGACTTCTGGGTATGATCCCGACAGCGAAGTTTTGTGGCATTCCGGCGGAGACCTCAATATACCAGGTTATGTCAACCCCCATTTGGACGGACTGTTAGAAGAAGGAAAAAGAATTAGAGACCGGGAAGAAAGAAAAGCTATCTACTTTGAAATTCAGGAAATCCTGGCGGAAGATGTTCCTTCAATGTTTGTGTATTACGAGGAACGGATAGACGCCGTTCCAGGCAGCTTGAAGAACTTCCTGCCTAATCCCACCCAGGTCGGCAACACCTGGAACATCCATGCATGGAGCCTCATGTAATGTAAGAAAAAAAAGCGGGGGATAGCGCAGCCGCTATCCCCCGCTTTTTTAAGCGGAAGAGAGGGCGGGCCGATGCTGAAAAAAATAACCCGGAGATTGCTATTTTCCCTGATTTCGCTTTTATTAATATCAATTATTTCTTTCTCCCTGATGGAGCTGGCGCCGGGAGGGCCCGCTTCCCTTTACTTGGAAAACCCTAAAATAACCCGGGCCGACAGAGATAGGCTGGCCACCCAAATGGGCCTGGATAAACCTGCCCCCCAGCGCTATTTTATCTGGTTAAAAAATTTCGTGCAAGGCAACATGGGCCTTTCTTACAGAACCGGGCTGCCGGTTTCCAGGGAAATTATGTCACGGCTGCCTGCAACCCTGACGTTGATGTCAGTTTCTTTTTTATTTTCGCTGGCCGTGGCTCTTTCCATCGGTATTTATGCGGCGGCTAGACCCGCCTCCGCCTTTGATGGTATAGCCACATTCTGTTCTTTTTTAGGTATTTCGCTTCCGTCTTTCTGGTTCGGTCTTTTAGTGCTTTTTCTTTTGGCCGGCATCCTGCCGTCGGGAGGATATTCCACTCCCTGGTTTGATCCCGCCATATATCCTCTCTGGCAGCGCCCTTTCGCTGTCATCTGGGAAAAATGCCGCTATTTAATCATGCCTGTCCTGGTTTTAAGCCTTGGCAGCATTGCCGGCTGGAGTCGCTATATACGCTCGTCCATGCTGGAAGAGATGAACCGTGATTATATAAGGACCGCCAGGGCAAAGGGCGTACCCGCAAGAAAAGTGGTTTGTAAGCACGCCCTGAGAAACGCCCTAAATCCATTGGTAACCGTCGTCTGCCTGGACCTGCCTTATCTTTTCAGCGGTGCCCTGGTAACGGAAACCATCTTTGCCTGGCCCGGCATCGGCCGCCTGTTTTATGTTTCCGTGACTCAAAGAGATTATATCGTCCTGATGGGCATAGTGATGATAACAGGCGCCCTGGTTATCCTCGGCAACTTCCTGGCCGATGTACTATACACTCTCCTGGATCCGCGGGTTAAATATGATGTCATAGGTGAAGAAAATGGTTAGCAAACTGAAGGATATTAATAGAAGCGATGTAAGGAAACCTGTCTCCCTCTCGGTTTTCAGGCTTGTCCTGGCCCAAAAACCGGCCATGGCCGCCGCCAGTATAGCCTTGGCCGTGCTTGTCCTGACTATTGTCCTGGCTCCCTGCCTGGCCACCCATGACCCTGAAAAAATAATTTTAGCCGGCGAGTACCAAAAACTGCCGCCGTCTATGGCCAACTTTTTCGGCACGGATACTCTCGGCCGGGATATCTGGAGCAGGATTCTCATCGGCGGGCGTGTTTCCTTGACAGTGGGGGGGCTGACCATGCTTATATCCCTCTCCCTGGGCACTGTCTACGGCGCCGTTGCCGGTTACTATGGTGGCAGCTTAGATGCCGTCATGATGCGGCTGGTAGACGTGCTGCTTTCTCTGCCCACCATTTTTCTATTGATTATCCTGGCCGTTTTTTTAAAACCCGGCGCTGCCGGTATAGCACTCATCATCGGGTTGACAAGCTGGATGCGGGTTTCAAGGCTGGTGCGGGGCCAGTTCCTAGTTTTAAAAGAACGGGAATTTGTGACAGCCGCCAGAGCGTTGGGGTATTCGAACCTGCGCATCATTTTCCGGCATATCCTGCCCAATCTAAAATCCATTATTATCGTTAACGCTACCCTTATGGTTGCCAATGCCATTATTACCGAATCAACTCTTAGCTTTCTGGGCCTGGGCATTCAGCCTCCCCATTTCAGCTGGGGCACCATGCTGTATAATGCTCAGAACCTGTCTCTGCTCAAACAAGCGCCCTGGATCGCTTTTTTTCCGGGCTTCTTCATCTTTGCAACAGTCCTTTCCCTGCACTATTGCGGCGACGGCCTCCGGGATTTATGGGACACCCGGCTGAAAAACACTGCCGGAGGGAGGGATTAACATGGCTATTAAGCCTTTGCTGGAAGTAGAAAATCTGCGGGTTTCCTTCCACGCTTACCCGCAGGCGGTAAGAGCCCTGGACGGTTTTGATTTAACCCTCTTTCCCGGAGAAACAGCGGGGATAGTGGGGGAATCGGGCTGCGGCAAAACAGCCGCCGCTTTAAGCATCATGCGGCTTATTCCTCCTGCCGTAGCCATAACCAAGGCTGACAGGCTTTGTTATAACGGGACAGACCTGCTTTCTCTGAAGGAGGAGGAAATGGCAAAGGTACGGGGAAAAGAGATAGCAATGGTTTTTCAGGAACCCCTGTCTTCCCTAAACCCTGTTTTTACCATCGGCAGCCAGGTAGCCGAATCCCTGGAAATGCACCAGGGGTTAAAAAAGAAACAAGCCAGGGAAAAGACTCTTGAGCTGCTCAAGCTGGTCCGTTTGCCTTCACCCCTAAAGAACCTTAACGACTATCCCCACCAGTTAAGCGGTGGCATGAGACAGCGAGTCATGATTGCTATGGCTCTGGCCTGTTCACCCGCCCTGCTTATTGCCGATGAACCCACCACTTCCCTGGACGTGACAATCCAGGCGCAAATCCTTGAATTGCTGGCAAAGCTGCAAAAAGCAATGGGTATGGCTGTCTTAATCATATCCCACAACCTGGGTATAATTGCCGAGCTGGCAAATAAAGTAACGGTCATGTATGCCGGTCTGGCTGTTGAAGAAGCCGCAGTTTCCGATTTGTTTTCCGAACCGCTGCATCCTTATACCATGGGTCTTATGGCCTCACTGCCGCGGCTGGACCTGGAAACCAAACGCTTAAAGGCTATCCCCGGCTCAGTTCCCGACCCTTTAAAGCTTATGCCGGGATGCCGGTTTCAGCCCCGCTGTTCCTATGCTTCCAGCCTCTGCAGCGAAAAAGAACCACCTCTTGTTACGGCAGCCGGAAGAAAGGTCCGCTGTTGGTTATATGGAAAGGAAGAAAATATATGGAGCCCCTGCTTGAAGTCAGACAACTGAAAAAATATTACTTAACAGGAAAGGGAGCCCGCTTAAATATCATTAAAGCTGTCGATAATCTCAGCTTTACCCTCTTCAAAGGCGAAACCTTCGGCCTGGCGGGAGAATCCGGCTGCGGCAAATCAACATTGGCAAAAACATTGCTCAGGCTTATGCCCGTGACAGCTGGAGAAATATTTTACGAAAAGGTTAATCTTACTCGTTTATCCACGGCAAAAATGCTTCCTTTCAGGAAGAAAATGCAGATAGTCCTTCAAGACCCTTATGAATCGTTAAATCCGCAGCTGACAATAGGAGACGCTTTGACGGAAACATTAAAAGTGCATAAATTAGCAGCCAAAAATGAGCTGAACAAAGAAACGGTCAGGCTGCTTAGGAATGTCGGCCTCACCGCCGGCTGTGCAGCCAGATACCCTCATGAATTAAGCGGCGGCCAGCGCCAGCGCGTCGTCCTTGCCAGGGCTTTAGCCTTAAAACCGGAACTGCTTGTTTTTGATGAGCCGTTTTCCTCCCTGGATGTATCTGTCCAGGCCCAAATTATCAATCTGCTGCAGGACCTTCAGGCTCAATACTCTCTGACCTACCTGTTTATCTCCCATGATTTAAGCCTTGTAAAACACTTAAGCGACAGGGTGGTCATCATGTACCTGGGGAAATTCGTTGAGGCAACTACTAAGAAAGAGCTTTTTACCTCTCCGATGCACCCCTACACTAAAACCCTGCTGGCCTCTCTCCCGGCCTATGCCCGCCAAGATAAAAAAAGAAGATTCGCCCCGGAAGGCGATATCTCCTGCCATCCTTCTTCTTCCTTCCGGGGCTGCTCTTTCCTGCCCCGCTGTCCCAAAGCCGCCGCTATTTGCGCCTTTGAACCTCCTTGCTTGGAAGAAACTGCCCCAGGTCATTTTGTCGCCTGTCACCAGGCCAAGGGGCGGTAATACTTCTTTTTCTTGTTACGCATGGAACGCTGGAAAAAATATAAGAGCCCGAGGGAAATCAAGACATCCCCGATGCTGATACTCTGTCCCTTGTAAGCCAGTGGTAGCACGTCGCCTAAAAAAGCCAGTTTTGTCTCAGCGGTAATTAGTGCATGCAGGGCGCTGCCGCCCGTCATCAAAGTATCAACCTGATGAGGGGTCATACCCTTCGGGGAAACAGGCATGGTGCCGTCGTTTAAGGCTATGACTAAAAGATTCAGAAAAACACCGGCTCCTGCCAGCGGCAAGCCCGGCCGTTCTCTGTTGGCATAGATAAAAATAAGCAGCATTAAAAAACTTAAAAGGCGGAGATAATAAACTGCCGGTGCCGTCAACCCTAAACGGGCGGCGCCGTAATTGAGCAAACTTTGAAGTAAAAAGGCAGTCAAAACCAGGAAACCTAAATAAATCGGCTTCAGGGCAATCTTGCTTATTTTTCCGCCCCTTAACCAGCCTATAAGAATCCCAAGCACGATACCTTCCAAAAACATGCGATCACCTGAAAATATTTATTATCAACCTGTTACTCCGTCTCCCTGGTTGCCGCCGCTTCCGCCATTGCCGTTTGCTCATCTTTGTTTTTTTCTTTCACGGCTGGGAAAGCCTTGACAAAGGCCTTGACAATTTCCGGGTCAAACTGACTGCCCGAACAGCGTTCTAATTCGGTAAAAGCTTCCGCCGTCGTCATGGCCTTACGGTACGGCCTGTCGCTCGTCATGGCATCGAAGGAATCGACCACGCCGATGATGCGTGCTTCCCTTGGTATCTCTTCGCCGCCTATCCCGTCGGGATACCCTTTTCCGTCATAACGCTCATGGTGGTGACGGATAATTTTTTCTCCCCCTTCCAGCATTTTAACGTTTTTGACTATTTCCCCGCCGATAACGGGATGGCGCTTCATCTCCTTAAATTCCTCATTGCTTAAGGAAGAAGGCTTGTTTAATATTTCTTCACTGATCCCTATCTTGCCGGCGTCATGGAGCAGGGAGATATAGCGAATTTTATCAAGTTGGCTCTCATTATAACCTAATACTCTTGCCGTGGCCACGGCATAATCCGCAACCCGCGAAGAATGCCCCCTGGTGTATGAATCCTTGGCATCAATTGCCGTGGTGAGGCTCGTAATGGTATCCAGGAAGCTTTGCCGCATATCCATGTAGGATTTAAAAGAATGTCGGGCAAGAAGAAGGGGTATCAAAAAAAGGATTACGCCCCAAGAACCTACGTTTGTTTGAATTAAAGCGATTAATAACCCTAAGGGAGCCATGGCCAGAAAATTGCCCGCACTCCATTTCATATTAGACAACCAGTAAGCATAGGGTTTGTTGTTAGTGA
>CAZYHL010000056.1:0-9564 GCA_964646795.1 uncultured Syntrophomonadaceae bacterium | reverse complement strand
TGTGTGCTCTTCCAAAGAAGACAGAGCAAATTCTTGAGGTCTTTTCAGACATCATAACCTATGGGTAAAACGTAAGAGTTACGGTTAATAAATAGAAAAAATAGAAGGTTCATAATACCATACGGTAGGCATTCATATGGACCGCAACCACAGATAATTGGAGTAATTCCATTCGTTAGACAAAAGGCAAGAGGTAGCAAAGTTGGAAATTTTTGTTCAATCGCACCTGGTTTGAGATATACTTTCTTAGGCAAACACAACTACGAACACATTTCTACTTATCCATTCTATGAATTTTATGAAGAGTGGAAAACTGATTCTAAAGAATATAAGAAGGGAATTGTTGATATTTCAACTATAACACCAAACCCAATAATTATAGAAAATGATGTGTGGATAGCGAGCAATGTAACAATTAAAGAAGGTGTTAGAGTTGGTAACGGGGCTGTTATAGCAATGGAGTCTTTAGTAACAAAAAATGTACCGCCCTACGCAATAGTAGGTGGTAATCCAGCACGCATAATACGATACCGTTTTAACAAAAAACAAATCGAGGAACTCTTAAAAATAGCTTGGTGGAATTGGAATGATGGAGAAATTAAGAAAATCACTCACTTACTAATTTCAGAAAAAGTAGATGCGTTTATAGAAGCGACCAAAAAAATGATAAAATAAAATATTTTAATTTGAAAATGGCTTATAACAGTCAGTTGATACATACATCTTTTACAACATCGATAATTTTATCGATAGAAAATTGTTCAAGTTCAGGATATAGAGGCAAACATAAAATCGAATCCGATATCTTGCGAGAGTTAAATAGATCATATTTTTCAATTAAATTTTCTTTGAGACACCCATAATAATCAAAATCCACCGAAAGGGGATAAAAATACTTTCTTGATTTAATACCATTCTTTAGCAGTGTTTGATGTAAATTATCTCGATGAATCTTATTTTTTAAGAGAACAGGCATATAAGAATAATTATATTTTGATGCGATAATTTTTTGGAATTTCAAATCATCGATACTTGAAAGTTGCTCTTTATAATATTCATATAGGCGTTTCCTTTTTAAAATCTGCAGGTCAATGTCTTCAAGATTACATAAGCCCATCGCTGCCTGAAACTCGTTCATCTTTGCATTAATTCCAGGGATAAGAATTTCATCCTCGGATTTAATACCGTGATTTCTCATCAAAGAGACAGCGTCACATACAACATGATTTTTACTAATTACTGCCCCACCTTCAATTGTATTAAATACCTTTGTCGCATGAAAACTTAGAGTCGATACATCACCGTAATCTAAAACAGATCTTTGGTTGTACTGCACACCAAATGCATGTGCAGCATCGTATATTATTTTCAAATCATATTCTTTGGCGATAGTTTCCAAGTCGTTTATATAACAAGGATTACCAAACACATGTACAGCTAGAATTGCACTTGTTGAACGACTAATTTTACTAATAACGGCGGTTGTATCAATATTAAAAGTTTCTGGGTCAATATCGGCAAACACGGGAGTTAATCCTTCCCACATAAGAACATTAGTTGTAGCAGCGAAAGTGAAAGGTGTTGTTATCACTTCACCCTTTATTTTAAGAGCCCGTAAAGCTAACTGAAGAGCAAGTGTACCATTGGATAAAAGTAACACATTGTTGACGTTCAAATAGGTTTCAAGCTTTTCACAAAGTAACTGAACTAATGGACCATTGTTTGTTAACCAATGATTATCCCATATTTTATTTAAAAAGCCCATGTATTTCTCTAATGAAGGGAGATGTGCTTTTGTTACATTTATCATACACTATTTTCCTCAATTAGCAAGTTGTTATAGTTGTTAATTATTTAAAGTGCAACATAAATATCAATATAATGCTACTTTTATAGAGGGATGGGCTTTTTAAATACACCTAAAAATCGTAAATAGTTAAGTATTTTCGAGTTAGGGTGTGCATATTCTCATATATAGTCGGCGCTTTTTTGGTTTTATTGAAGCTTGAAGTTACCAAGTTTTTTGTCAACAAAGCGATAGTTCCAACTAAAACAAAACGATACTAATTCCTATCTGTGGATTAGCCAAGGCACTAAAAGGTCTAGTAAACTAAAAGAAGATTTAGACAATGCAACGTGAACCGTTAACTGTCTCAGAAAACAGCAATTTGTTGCATAAACAATTGAATTAAGCGCTGTAGCCTACAGAACGACTATTGACAGGTAGAGAAGACACTTTTCTTAGACTTTTAGAACAGATTTTCTAAAATACAGCTGATACGTGAGATAGCTTGTCCTACGAAGATGGTTATAGTTGACTCAATATCACTATTAAACATACACAATATGAAAACACTGCATGAAATATACTAGCAAGGAAAAGTAGTCTTTGAGCTTAATGCTGTTGCTAATTAACATATCTTAAAGTTGAGGTTATTTCTATTTTTGAGGATCGAATGATGATTTTTTTTCCCATGTTGTTTTAGGATTTGAAGACTGAAGTTTTTTGGTTAATTCACAATACAAGTATAAGTAAAACACTAAAAGCGGTCTTGGGAATAGCAACTAAATCAGCGAAGCGGATAATTTATGTAAAAAAAAGAAAAAACAATAAAAACAAGTAGTGGATTGCTGGATGGAAAGCAGTATTCGTTTAATAGTTTAATGGGCATTCTTGAAGTTAATGTTCTAAAAGTGATAGTTTTGACCTATATGTTTAATGAGGAATACAATTATCACAGCAAAAACTGAATCAACAGAATATATTGAAGAGGCAACGCTGTCTTTTGAATATTAACAAACAAAATCTCAAGACAGCAAAAAAACACTAAACTTGACTCAACAACAAATAATTTGGAACCCACATTAGACGCCAAACCAATATTATACAAGGTCACCAACCCATAACGCCCAAAGAATAATTTAGCAAACAAGGAAAAAATAATCTCCAACACTTCAAAAGAGTAGATTAAAATACATGATTGATTTTTACTTCCAAAAGAAGTGAGTATCTGTTAATGCCGACTTTGCCAGCTAAGTTAAATCGTAAAAAAAATTCGCTGATACCCACTTTACTTTGTTTTTTTGTTGTTTTTATTATGGTTAGCCTATTAACGAATCTGCCTATTACAATTGTTCTTGCAATCTCGACAGGATTTATTGCTATCTTACTTTATATCACCTTAAGTAAACAAGAGAAGTCTTGGATAATTTCTTTTCCAGCATCATTTCCCCTCATATTCATAGGCATTTATATTTTTTTTCTAATTATATTTATTTATTCTCCTACATCAGACTTGATGTTTTTGAATTGGAACTCCTTTAATTCAATTATACTACTACAATTCGTAGCTTTAGTTTTATTAACATCGTTCTTCCCCGGTTATTTGATTATGAAAATATTTATGTCCCAAACTAAAATTGATTTTAGTGCTAGCATTGTATTCTCTTTCTTGATAGGTACTTTCTCTTTATCAATAATCAGTTTATTGATGGCTTTATTTATTGATTCATGGGATTTATACACCAAATTTGTCACCCTAGCTTTTAATGTTATTTTACTCATCAGCTATCTTTTTTTAAACCGAAAAGGAATTAGACATCCAATAAAACCTAAAATCTCTATTTCATATGAAAAATTGCTAATTAGCGCCTTAATTATTTTCGTCTTGATTTCTGTTTACATAACCTATTTTAGCATTCTTTCATCTCCACGAAGCGATTGCTTTTCCCATATTGGAGGAGCAAATAAAATATTAAAAGGCATTTTTCCATGGGAAATGGGTGGAACTTTAACGTACCCTTTTTTATTCCATATTAATTTAGCAACAATCTTTTCGATGTCAAGTTTACCTATTGTAAATTCGTATATGCTACTTATTCCTTTTATCTCGTTGATTCCTTTGTCTTTTTATTCTATGCTTAAATCTTTTAACAAATTACCAAAAAAAATTCCAGTAGTGGCAACTACATTTTTCACCCTTGGTTCAGGCCTCGGCTGGATTTATGTAACATATTTACAGACGCTATATCCTTCAATTAACAATGAAATATGGAAATACATTTTAAATATATCTGTAAATCCTACCCTTATTGATATTCAGTTTGGAGCTGTAGGTTTAAGTATTTGGGGTTATCAGCCTTCAGTAATAGGACTCGTAGTTTTCTGTGGATTAACATATCTATTTCAATCGGAGATTTCAAATAAGTTTACACTTTTAATGATTACTTTACTTGTGTGCTATGGCTATTTGATACACATATCCGAGATAGTTTTATTTGTTTTTATAATTCTAACAAGTTTTATTGTTATTAAAAAAAGTCAGTTTATGACAAAGTTGCGAAAAAAAATTTTTGCTGTTTCATTTGGACTTATTGCAGCATATTTATTAATATTTACACTAAACACAACTTTACAGGAGAATCTTTCTGTTTACTCAACTCCAGTTATTATGATACTATGTTATTTGGCATTTTTAACTATAGTCAGTTTTATAAAAGAAAAGATTAGAGTTAAGATTAATTTGAAATTATCAGATAATTTATTGCCATCTTTTGGCTTGTTAAGCATAATCTCACTAGTGTGCCTTATTGGTTTATCATTTATTATTTGGCTAAAGGTTTATCCAACATTCCTTTTTTCTTATGTGAGTGAATCAGGTTTATTACCTTGGTACTTTTACCCTCTTAGGATTGGGATAATCGGGATTATAGGTTTATTGATGATTGGGTTCTTAGTTTTTAAAAACAAATTGCTTTCAAGAGATTTAATGTTTTTTATATTTTTAACTTTAATTGCCTTTTCTATTGGTAGAGCAATATCATTTGTAAATATTAATTTTCCGTTAGACATAGGATATTGGGAATTTAGAATAGTACCATTTGCTTTCATAGGATTAGCTGTTTTGGCAAGTTTTTGTTGTTACTTAAGTTTTAAGAACTCGTCTATTTGGCATTTGAGAAAAAAAATTTTTGCGTCTTTGTTGCTAGGTATTTTAATTCTTACGAGTGTAATGTCAACTATTTACTCAGTTGAACATTGGACGCTTCAAGGTTACGCTACAAACGATGATTATGATGCCTTAAACTACCTTAACTCAAGAGACTTGTATTCTTCTGAAGTTACATCCAGATCTTTTCCAGTTTTAACGGTATCAAGTAGAGGTAGCCAATTTTCTAGATTAACTGGTATTACTACATTCCCTTATCCAGAATTACTTTTTAAACCATCCAACTCTGAAATGTTCACTTCGTTAGTTTCATCGACTAATGCAAAATATGTATATTTGTCTAAGGGAGACTATGAAATACTGAATTCATCTTATCCCTCAGGATTTTTTTCACAATTTTTGTTAGATTATTATCCAAGAAGTCACTTAAATAATGCGACCGTTATCGAAATACCACACTTTAGCACATCGAAAACCACTGCAGATTTAGGAATAATACGTACTCCTGGACCCTCAAGTATTAATCGCCTAATTAGTTATTCTGTAGCTCTCAGCGAGTTAGATTACTCTATACTAGAAAATTTTGATCCAGAGCTTTTTGAGTCTAAACAAATAATACTACCCAGCGATTTATCATACATTGAAATTCCTTTTGAGGATAACTGGACAATTTCTAAGGACTTAAATTTTTCTAAAAATAATGATTCGGTAAATATTTCTATTAAAAATGATGGCAAACAAATACTGGGTTCAGATGCAGATATAACTTTTAATTCAATACCCTTAGATAACCAGATGGCTATCTCGCTAAATATAAAAGTAAAACTTGGAACCAATGATTGGATTGGCATAGGAGTTTATGACTTAGATAAAAAAGTTTGGGAGCCTTTAGGTTCGATATACTCCGATAAAGGAAATCCTCCCGGTTGGGCTTCACCTGTACCAGTAGAAAACGAAAAATGGACCGAGATAGATTTTAACGTGAAAGGAGATAAAATAGAAAAAATAGGCGGAATATTTTTTAGATTTTTAACTCTCCCCGGTAGCAGTCAAAGCTTTGAACTTAATAGACTAATAATATCTGATTATGAATCTATGATGTTTCCAACAGATAAATTCATTAACTGGGTTGAAAATGGTGGGCACTTAATAATTTTTGATGATCACCCAGGTTATTTCTCGAATTTACTAAATATAAGACAAACAGATACATCAATTGCAAACTGCATTGCCAACATCGAAATACCTGATACGGTGGTTCCAGTTACTTCTTCCATTCTCAATAATTTAGATGTTTTAGGGTATTATTTGTACAATAATAAAATAATAGCACCATATGCTTATTCAATGGATTTTGGCAAAGGAAAACTGATTTATTTTGAAATTTCTGCTTATCTTGATAATATAGAAAGCTCTGAAAATGAATTAAAATATGAGTTACTAACTAATTTTTCAAGAATATTACAATCTTTAGACGAATTCACAATTGAGAAACCTAATATGAAAGCTTATCCAATAATGACTGAATTAGGCAATTTTAGTGGTCAAGTGAAAATGACCACGAACGTTTTCTTGCCAGAAGAAAGCACTTTATTGTGGGACAATATAGTTACTTCTGGAAGTAATGTTATTGTCGACGGAAAGGAAATAAAAAACTTTTCGATAGAAAATGCCCAATTAAGCGAATTTAGTATTTTAGGTAAAAGCAATTCTTCTATAAATTCAACTATTATGAAAATCACCCCTGAGCAAAGTGGGTATTATTTCAAATTCAAATTTGAGAAGGGGTTTAACTGGACTTTAAATTTGAATTCAAACAGCATTCTCAAGTTCAAAATTATTGATGGAATAAATACAATAAACGTACAGATAGAAGGGGGTACAGTTGAATTCATTATAAAAAAAGGAATCACATCAGTAATAAAAACTCCTAAAATTTTTGTCAATGGAATCGCTCAATTCCAATCCGCGTATTTTTGGTTACCTTTTGATTGGTTAGGCTGTTTCGGAAATCCAATAACCTTGAAAGGAGATATGTATTTTGCAACTGAATTAACTGATTCAGGTACAGTATTGTTCAGTGATTTCAATATAAATGGGACTAAAGAAGTAGATCATAAACCAACTACAAAGTGGAATGAATGGGATATCCCATGGTTTGATGTGTTTCTATCTCTTGAAAATTTGGTTTTAATAATGATAATGATAGTTCTTATCCAACAAGTATATTTTAGAAACAAATACAATTCAAAAAATAAAATATCATAACTGTGTAAGTAATATGTCTTTGAAGAAAATCGTAAAATACATGAAAATGCTCCATAATAAGCCAGATTGGTCCCGAGTGCCAAATTATGTGCCGATAAGACAAATTCCTAAATTAATTAATGATCTGCCGATCTTAGCATTATCCAATTCCACCCCTATGGGTTGGCAGAAGTCTTTTATAGACTGGAAGTTATTTAAATTAAAATCCTTTGTAAACTCTTTTGTTGAGGATATGTGTAATGCACCAAAAGAAAAAGAAATGGTAAAAAATCTAAAAAAAGTTAATAACCTTGAATATAACAAAAACATGGTCACTGTAATAATCCCAACTTTTAATCGGAGTGATTTGCTCTGTTCTAGGTCAATACCGTCTGTACTTAAGCAGTCACATAAGAATTTTGAGTTAATTGTTGTAGGTGATCATTGTACAGATGATACTGAAAAAAAAATTAAGAGATTTAACGATCCGCGAATAAAATTTGTAAATCTATCCAAAAGAGGTAAATATCCGCATAATGCTTATTTACGTTGGTTAGTCGCTGGAAGTATTCCGATAAATTATGGTCTCAGACTTGCTTCTGGAGATTGGATAGCTCACTTGGATGATGATGATGAATTTTCAGAGAATCACCTTGAAGTTTTATTAAAGCATTGTAAAAGTGGCAACTACGATATGGTTTATGGTATATTCGAGGCGGAAAAAGCTGATGGTAGTTGGGTAAAAATTGGTAGTTCAATTCTGTTAGATGGTATTTGCAGAAGTTCATCATTATACGCATCATGTTTCAAGAAACTTGAATTTGATGTTGACTGCTGGAAATTTAATGAACCAGGTGATTATAATCTATATCGTCGGATGAAAAGGGCTGGATTAAAAATTGGTTTTCTTAACTCAGTTATAGGTAGACATTATAGAGAGAGAACTCAATTGAATAAATAATATTTTCAATTAAATTTATGAAGATAAAGCATAATAACTTGCTTTATTAACTTTCAATTTATACTTGGGACTTTTACAACTATTGAGCGATTTAGATCACCAATTACGTCTATTACAAAGCTAATTAATCCGCTGGCCATATTAGGATTGTCAGACAGCAATTTTCTCTAATCTCTCAAGCATCAAACCTGTCTGCCCACCATGACTCCCAGAACCAACATCCAAATTAAAATCATCCACAGGCAAACACAACTGCTTAATTAACACCCTGTCCATCAAATAAGAATAATGTTGACTAGTATGCAAAACAAAAAAATCCAAACCAAAATGTTGCTGTTCTCTTATAAGTGATGAGAATTTGACTATGTCAGATGGGGTTCTTAATATTAAAGCTATTCTCAACTTTTAAGAACCTACTACATAAATATTGTATTAAAATTTAAGTAACTGTCAAGTCAACTTTCCAATGTTACATTTGTAGAGCTCGGCTGGGAACGCTTTGACACCTCTATGAAAACGCAAATTGTTAAACCACTGCTTGTACTCGTCTAGTTTGCCGTTGAGCCACCCTGGAAACCTTCGTAAATGATTAACAAACTCTCGGTTGAGGTTCTGGATGCACCGTTCCACCTTGCCCTTGTCCTGCGGATAAGAAGGATGAGCAAAATGCGCTTCAACACCATGTTGACTGCACCACTCTTTCCATTGCTCCCTAAACTGCGGTCCATGATCACATAAAATTGCCTTCGGAAACCTGCCCACTCTCTCCAGCACAGCCACCGTTTCTGCAGTAGTCAAATCATGATCAAACTGCTCAGCAGCAACAATAAAGCGGCTGTAATCATCAATGCACACTAAAAACCAGTATTTTTTCCCCCAAACACTAAACGGTCCTCTGAAATCTATCTGCCACAACTCATCAGGCTCACTGGCCCTAAAGAACTTCCAGCGCTTGTCCCCATTTTGATACCCGTTTTGATTGTTCTTTGCTAACACGTTGTTTATGGTTTCTCTTGAAAGCTTTACTCCTTGAACACAATTTAGTGCTTCTAAAATGAAAGGTGGCAAGCAGTAGAGTGCTTGTTGTATGCGTGCGGTTCCCCATTTTAAAGTGGTTCTTAACTTGAGGATTGATAGCTCCACTTCGAATGTGACTTTGCTTTGTTTAGGTGCTCGGGGCTTGTCTTTGAAGGTTTCTGTTCCTTTGTGTTTGCCTCTTTTGAGCCATCGATGTACGGTTTGCCTGGTGGTGCCAAACGCTTTGGCGATGGCGGTAACTGTTAGGTTTGTTTTGGCAAGCTTTCGGAAGGCTCCCCTAATGTCAGGAGACAGCCTCATACTATCCACCAGATAAGCCTTATGTGTGGATTAAAGATAAGAGTGTAACGTTAGCAACCTGACTTGACA
>CAZYHL010000055.1:0-9818 GCA_964646795.1 uncultured Syntrophomonadaceae bacterium | reverse complement strand
CGGGGCTTTTTCTATACCTTAAATATGGGAAGTCTTTACGCATTTAATAAAAATATGGGTAAATAATTTGAAAATCTACCCATATATGCTTGCAATGAGTAAGAAATACTCATATAATTAAGTCTAAGGGAAAGGAGTTTCAACTATGAGTTGTTATGGGATAAAATTATTGCCTCCGGAAATTGAGCTTGAAACAAAGAATGTCCTTAGACAATTAACAAGGTCACACAAGGTTTTAGCAGAATTAAAAGGGTTTTCTGATACCATACCAAATAAAAATATATTGCTGAATGCTATTATTATTAATGAAGCAAAAGACAGTTCCGAAATCGAAAATATTATCACAACTCATGATGAGCTATTTAAAACTATGAGTAGAAAGAACTACCTTAATCCCGCAGCCAAGGAAGTAGTTAACTATAGGTCTGCTCTTTGGCGCGGATACAAACTAGTTAAGACGAAGCAATTATTAACGACTAATATAATTCTTGAAATTCAACAGCTCATAGAAACAAACCGTGCGGGCGTAAGAAAGCTTCCAGGAACAGTCTTGAAAGATAATGCCACAGGAGAGGTTGTTTATACCCCGCCGGTCGGGGAACAGGAGATCGTTCCGCTTATGAGCAACCTGGAAAAGTATATAAATAGCGGCGATGATTTTATAGATCCGCTAATTAAGCTGGCTGTTATTCATTACCAATTTGAAGCTATTCATCCTTTTTATGATGGTAATGGCCGAACAGGCAGGATTATAAATGTGTTGTATTTAGTGTTGAAAGAATTGCTAGACAGCCCCATCTTATATCTTAGCAAATTCATCATTCGTAATAAAACCTCTTATTACATCTTGTTACGTGAAGTTACTGAGAAAAATAAATGGGAAGAGTGGGTACTGTTTATTCTGCAAGGGATAGAGGAAACAGCAGAGGAAACGTTTAAGCTATTAAAACAGATATATGATTTATTAGCATTCACTACGCAAGAGATCAAAAATAAACTGCCTAAGATATATTCAAAGGAGCTTGCGGAGTTGTTGTTTTATGAATTTTACACAAAAATTTCTTTTATTGAAAAAGGGCTTAACGTATCAAGGAAGACAGCTTCCAACTACTTGTCTGCCCTTGAGGATGAGGGGTTTTTAACATCCGAAAAAGTTGGTAGAGAAAGAATATATCTTAATCAAAGACTATTTAATCTTGTTAAAGAAGCAGGAAACATAAGATAGCCACTTTTAGAACTATATCCTTAACCCCGAAAACGAGACTGCTCAAGAAATTAAAAAATATATTATGTTCCCAGGCATAAATGAGATGGAATATTATGCTGATGGTGCAATCAGAGGGATCAATATTTGAGGTTATAACCGTACTGCCAACAATTTAGAATAATTAATTATGGAGGAATGAACATGAAGCGAACCATATCAGCCTTACTCGCCGTTCTGCTAATCTGTATGCTTGCGGCTTGCTCCAATCAGCCTGTCAATCCGACAGAGTCTCCGGTATCGCCACCGGCGACATTTGACCCTGCGGCAACGCCGGACAACAGTACGCCGCCGGAATCCACGCCGGAGCGGGAACCCTATCCTGCTATGGACATTTTCGGCGATGAGTTCAATCCATGCGGCATGGACTGGCCCTTTACGGTGTTCGAGGCGTCCTTCAACAAAGGCTCTGATAAGTTTGAGGGGAAATCACGCTTTGTCCTATCCATGACCGGTGAGGGGAATATGTACGCCTGCGTTGCCTATCAAGCTGATGTTGCGGGGCTTGGGCTTGACGAGGGCGGTAAATTCGCACTTTTGAATGAGTATCTTGAAAACGGCGGTTTTTGTGAGTTCGAGGGGGCAGACGGACGTATCGTTACCATTCGGCATGCCATCCCCAACGATGACCGCTACGAATATGTTGAGGCTGACGGCAGCCACGGAGCATCGGGCGGCGGCTGTGTTATTGACATTACCTTCTATGTAGACGAGGCGGATGCGGAGAAGTATACGCAGCTTGTTCAGGATAACTACGATCTGAACGCCCTGTCTCCCATTGCCAACTATTTTGACACCGCGACGGATTTCAGCGAGTGCGGTATCAGCGTAAATCTGCATAAGAGCGAAGCTAATACCTTTGTCGTCTATTATGTCCCCGACACCGAGACGATCCGGCAGAATATCGCCTCAAACATAGAAAGCGACTGGTGGGAATGGAGCGGAAACATGGAAACCTATATCGCATATAACGATGCGATAGGCAACAAGCTCATCTTTGATAGCAAGGGCGGCGCTGTTACCATCGAGCAATCGAATAAGGACTTCAATTCACCTCCCGTTACAGAGGGTTCTCTTACCGCGCTTGGCTTCGGCTTTGACGACGCCGGAACGTGCGGCGTATACGAGGACCGCGATCCGCACTATAAGTCCGTCGCTATCGCAAGACCGGAATGGGGCGATTTCCCCGATGACTGGAATATTGAGTTCATGGATACCGATATAAAAGGCTACAGCCTGCGTATCACCTATCACGCAAGCGAGGGGAAGTATCAGATTTCTTTGGAGAAGGACGGCGTGGGCTGCTCCTTCCATACCTATCCCGCTACTGATGAAAAAGGCTGGGAAGAACCGGATTGGGATACAGTGCATAAAATGTTCAACGACGCCTTCGGCACAAAGGAGAAGGAATTGTATTTTGTGCCGCTTGAACGCTTTGAGCAGTTCGTGCAGGAGCACTTCGGTATGAGCATTGACGAGCTATACGCGGCCCCGAAGCAATAGAATGGCCCGGTGAATACCCAACAAATTGTTTAGGTATGGGCATAATTGAACTCAAGATTGAAGCGTACACTACCACAGCATACCCGTGCTTTCGTTTTAAAGATTAAGGTATGTCTTTTGATTGCTTATTCAGCGAAAGGAAGTATTTAATGCGAGAACCATTACTCCAATTAAAAAAGATAAACAAATTCTATGGCAACTCTCATATCCTAAAGGATATATCTTTTGATATTAAAGATGGTGAATTTTTAACCCTTTTAGGTCCCTCGGGTTGTGGTAAGACAACCATATTGAGATGTATTGCCGGGCTTGAAAGCATAAACTCCGGTGACATACTGTTAAATGGTTCTTCCATTAAGGATTTGGCGCCAAATAAGAGAAATGTCAACACGGTTTTCCAGAATTATGCTCTATTTCCCCATTTGAATGTCTATGACAATGTTGCCTATGGACCCAGAGTCAAAAAATCTATGAACGAGAAAGAACTGAAAACAAGAGTTGCTGACGTTTTGGAATTGGTACAGATGTCAGGTTACGAAGAGAGAATGACCCATCAATTATCCGGTGGACAAAGGCAGAGAATCGCCATAGCCAGGGCTTTAATTAACAAACCGGATATATTACTTTTAGACGAGCCTTTGGGAGCATTGGATTTAAAGCTTCGTAAATATATGCAGACGGAGCTTGCTCATCTGCAAAAACAAGCTAAGACTACTTTTGTGTATGTCACTCATGACCAAGAGGAAGCTCTTAATATGTCTGACCGTATAGTAGTTATAAATAAGGGTGAAATTCAGCAGCTGGATAATCCCAGAGGAATATATAATAGTCCTAAAAACCTTTTTGTAGCAGACTTTATAGGAGACAGGAATATAAAAAAGGTTAAGGTTCTAGAGAGGAATAATGAATATTGTAAAGTAAAACTAGGAGGTAATATAGTAGAAATCAAAGGTTCTGATTGTGATGCCGGCGTTCGTGACTCCGCCGAAATGGCGGTATTAGCTATACATATGGATAAGATGAGAATATCTTGTAGTGAGATTCCCAATTCCCTATCAGGACTGGTTATGTCCGTTCACTATGCGGGTTCACAAATTAAAACTGAGATTAATGTCGATGGTGAGACAATCACTGTTATAGAGTACCAGAAAAATAGCTGTGATTATGATGTAGGAGATAGAGTATATATAACTTGGGAAAAATCCGAAGCAGTCTTACTTCCTATGGAAGATTATGCGGAGGACAGCCATGTTTGACACAAAGAGAATTAAACAAAATGCTCCTGCTTTGCCGGTTTTGGTTTGGATAGGTTTTTTAGTTGGTATACCAATTATATATGTTTTGGTATTGAGTTTATTATCAAGAGATAATTTGGGTAATATAATATTTAAGTTTACTTTGGAAAATTATCAAAAGATACTTGATCCGGTATATATAAAAGTTTTTGCTAATTCATTTCTGCTGGCAGCTCTAACCGGATTGATTACGCTAATTACAGGTTATCCCGTTGCATATTTTACGGCTGGTTTAGAGGCGAAAAAGCGTTTTTTATTAATTGTATTGATTATCCTTCCATTTTGGATATCAAGCTTGCTTAGAACCTATGGCTGGATTATACTTTTAGGGAATACAGGACTGATAAACAATATATTTTTAAAGTTGAATATTATAAAAGAACCATTGACTATGATGTATAGTTTTGGTACTGTCCTCGTTGGTACGAGCTATATGTTAATACCCTTTATGATTATTGCTGTATTTAATTCAGTTGACAAACTCGATAGGTCTCTGCTTGAAGCGTCCTATGACTTGGGCGCAAGTAAATGGAAAACATTTTTTCGCATAACACTTCCTCTCACTATGCCGGGAATTGCAGGAGGCTTTACGTTAGTATTCATCCCAGCTCTGGGTCTGTTTTTTATATCTGATCTTTTAGGCGGAGGTCAGAATATATTTTTAGGAAACTTAATAAATTCACTTGTGACAAGAGGTAGAAACAAGCCTCTTGCTGCCGCTTTCTCTGTAGGAATGATAATTTTAGTTTTGATAGTATTATTTATTTATAGTCGTGTTACAAAGAATAAAAAAGAGGGGTTATTCCTGTGAACGCAAAGCCAAGCAGGTTTCGTATATTTTATCTATCCCTATTCTTTGTAATCCTTTATATACCGGTACTTAGTGTTATTTTGTATTCCTTTAATCAAAGTCCCTCTACAGCTCAGTGGACAGGTTTTACTTTAGATTGGTATAAAGAACTATTTAATGATAGAGTTATTGTTCAGGCATTAAAAATAAGTATAATGGTGGCTGTCTTAACCTCTGTTTTATCCGCCATGCTGGGGACAGCTGCAGCCATTACTACCCTGTACGTCACTAAGAGGATGGAGAAGACTATAAATGGAGTAATGATTTTACCTCTACTTGTCCCAGAGGTAGCTTTGGGAGTTTCACTGCTTTTATTTTTCACCGCATTGAAACTGCCTTTTGGATATCTGACATTAGTACTTTCACATTCGCTTTTCTGTGTACCTTATGTATATATTATGGTTCAATTGAGGCTTAAGGAAATCAATATATCCATTATAGAGGCTGCTAAAGATTTAGGTGCTTCCAAAGTGCAAATTATCAAGACAATTATCCTGCCATTGGTTGCGCCCTCAATATTGACAGCATCTCTACTGGGAATGGCGCTCTCTTTAGACGATGTTGTAATTTCAACCTATATGTCGGGTCCCGCATCCACAACCTTGCCGGTTCATATTTTCTCTATGATGCGCGTAGGTGTTACACCAAAAATAAATGCCCTGTGCACATTAATTTTAGTGGGAACCTTTTTGATAGTTGGTATAAGTCAGTTTATCGGTAAAAGAGCAAACAAAAGGAGTGTTTATAATTGAAAAACACAAAAAGAATTTTAGCAGTACTGCTATCAGCCGTATTTGTATTTGCTTTAGCCGGCTGTGGCCAGGGTCGCGGTAGTAAGCAAATTAATCTCATGTCATGGGGTGGAGACTTCATTCCTCGTGAAGTAATCGATCAATTTGAACAGGAGACAGGCATAAAAGTAAATTACAAGGAAGTGACATCTAACGAGGATATGCAATCTTTACTGGAGGCCAATCCAGACCAATATGATTTAGCGGTAGTGACTGATTATATGGTAGATATCTTGAGACAAAATGGGAATTTGGAAGTATTAGATAAAGAAAAACTATCAAATTTCTCAAACATAAACCCCGTATATCAAGGTAATTATTATGATGAAAACAATGAATATTCAATACCCTATGCAGTTTCAATATCTTTTTTACTTGTCAACCACGAAGCTGTTGCGGAATTGGGAGCAGACCCCATTACCGGTTATAAGGACTTATGGCAAAAAGAATTGGAAAATAATGTAGTTTTAATAGACTGGTCTGTTGAAATTATGGGACTTGTTTTAAAGTCTTTAGGATATGAATATAATGAGACAGATCCTATTAAAGTAGAAGAGGCTAAAGAAAAGCTGTTTGAGCTAAAAGATAATATTGTGAGATTTGAAACAAATATTCCTGAAGACTCTTTGATTAACGGAGAAGCAGTTGCCGGGTTTATGTACTCAAACCAGGCAGTTAAAGGTAGTATGGCCGATGAGAAGCTTGTACCTGTGTTTCCCGAAGAAGGGATGCCTATCTATATAGATAGCTTTGTAATGTCTAAAGAAGCGCCTAACAAGGATAATTCCTATAAATTCTTGAACTTTTTATTAGAGCCGGAGATTAGTGCTAGAATTTCTGATATTACAAAGTTCTCGAGTGCAAATAAAGCAGCCGAAGAATATCTGCCGGAGGATTTTAAGAACAATCCGATGCTGAATCTTCCGGACGAAGTAGTCGAAAATACCAGCTTTTATATAGACGTAGCAGAAGTCTCAGAGCAATATGACTACATTTATTCAGAGTTTAAAATGCGGTAAATATACTCTACCAGGGATTATTATCTCTAAAAAAACGGTGTAGAAGTGTTAAGCTGCTATGCCGTTTTTTCATACCTGCTTGGGAGACATCATGTTTCATAACGGATACAGGAGCGCGATGGACGGGATGCGGACACCTGCCCATCGCTGCTGTCTGCAAAAACACAAAGGGACGGTTCTACTGTGTTATAATCGCGTATGGTAAGAATAAGAATGATACATTACACTAGAGTTTGATGCTGACCTTGTATTCCCTTAACCAATAGTCCACTTGGATTAAGTAGGCCAGGAGCTGAGGGGCATTCATGAGTTGGCCGAACCAGGGGATGTTGGTATCGGGTGTCAGTGCTTGGGCAAAGTCCCGGAGGGCAGTCTTATTTATAAAGGGAAGAAGGGGGGAATCCTTTTCATTCAGAATTTGGGTAAAACGGGTACGGATGGCTTCAAGATAAGAAGGGTTATGGGTTTTGGGATAAGGACTTTTTTTCCTCCAGAGTACATCTTCAGGCAGAACACCTTCCAAAGCCTTTCTTAAGAGGCCTTTTTCCTTGTTCTTGAAGTTTTTTTGTTCCCAGGGGACATTCCAGAGATATTCGATCAACCGATGGTCGGTATAGGGAACTCGTAATTCTAAGCCTGTGGCCATACTCATTCTGTCTTTGCGATCCAGCAAAGTAGGCATCCAGCGGGTTAGATTCAGATAAAACATTTCTCTCATTCTAGCGTCCTCAGGAGTGTCATTTTTAAAACGGGGAACTTCAGCCAAGGCTTCCTGAAAACGCTCAGCTAAATAATCTTTTGGTTTGATCAACTCTAATAATTCTCGGGAATAAAGCCGGAAGCGTTCTTCAGCCCGGCGGGTCCAGGGGAAAGTCTGATGCTCTGACTTAAGACTGTAGAACCAGGGATATCCACCGAAAACCTCATCAGCACCTTCACCGGACAAGGCAACGGTCGCTAGTTTTTTAATTTCACAGCTAAAGAGAAAAAGGGATGAATCTACATCGGTCATTCCCGGCAAATCTCGGGCTAAGACTGCAGGTAACAATGAATCTGCCAGCTGAGAAGTATCGATGAATATGGAATTGTGCCTGGTATGAAAAATGTCAGAGACTTTTTTCACCCAAGGAGCATCTTGGGTGGGTTGAAACTCGTTAGTCCGAAAGTATTTTTCGTTATCCACGTAATCTATAGAAAAAGTTCGTAGAGGTTCCATCCCCTTCTTTTGATATACATCAGCTGCTATGGCGGTAATAATGCTTGAATCTAAACCGCCTGATAGAAGGATGCAGAGGGGAACATCGGAGACAAGCTGACATTTAATACTATCAAAGACCAAGCTTCGAACTGAGCCTACGGTTTCTTCGAAGGATTCAAGATGAGGCTTGCAGACCAGTGACCAATACTGCCGAATATGGGTGCTTTTATGATTTATAACCATGCAGTAACCGGGCTTTAATTCGGTAATCTGCTCAAATATTCCATGGCCGGGAGTACGTGCGGGGCCCATAGCAAAAATCTCGGCTAAACCTTCTCTGTTGATTGTAGGTGAAATCAGGGGATGAGCCAGAAGGGCCTTGATCTCTGAGGCGAAGAGAAAGGTGCTTCCCCGCCGACTATAAAATAATGGCTTAACACCTATACGGTCTCTGGCTAAAAATAATTGATTTTTCTGCTCTTCCCAGATTGCAAAGGCAAATATGCCGTTAAACTTCAGAAGACATTTTTCACCCCATTCAATATAAGACTGGAGCAATACTTCTGTATCAGACCACCCCTTAAAGGTATAACCAAGGGAAATTAATTCTTGACGGATATCATCCGTATTGTATAATTCCCCATTATAAATTAGTACATAAGTGTTATCTTCTGTTTGATGAATCATTGGCTGCTGTCCTCCCTGGAGATCCACTACCGCCAGGCGGCGATGGCCAAAAACAGTATGCTCCGAAAACCAAAAGCCTGCCTCATCCGGACCTCTGGGGATAAGCTTATTGGTCATTTCCTCTACAATATGGGTCTCTCCGGTAAGATTCCGGGAAAAATCTGTCCATCCTACAATGCCACACATAAATTTGTACCTCCTAACCAGAACAAACAGCATGAATCCAAATATTATCCAGGTGTCATTGTCCAAAGATTAGTTGCTAATTTAATTTATGCAGGGAATCAAGAATGTTGAAATAAGTAACAAACAATAGTTTAAACCGGCTGGAAGAGTAGAAATACTTAAGTCTATCAGCAGCATGACCATGGATGAGGTGCAACGTTCTTATTCGTTTTCCTCATCTTGCAGCGCGTCGTACCCTTTTTCGCCCGTTCTAATTTTTATGACATTTTCAACATCGTAAATAAATATTTTACCGTCGCCTACATTGCCCGTGTACAGCGACTTCTTTACGGTGTCGACCACCGTTTCAGTGGGTATCTTGCACACAACGATGTCGACCTGAACCTTAGGAAGGAGTCTTGTTTTCACGGGTACACCGCGGTAGTACTCTACGTGCCCTTTCTGCATGCCATAACCTAGGATATTCGTGACCGTCAGTCCTGTGATGCCGATTTTGTCAAGGGAGGACTGAAGCTTTGTAAACTTATCCTGGTTCGTGATTATGGTAATCTTCGTAATCTTCTGCTCGGGGTGCGTCCGGTTGACCATCGGGAATGCGACCTCTGGCGATACCACACCGAAAACAGGCTTTGAAGTTTCAACCAAGCTTACCTTGGCTCTGTCTTCATATTCATTCCAATTATCAGAAGCCATAATAGGAGCAACGATGGCAAAATCGGGATAAGCGGAGTTTCCGTGTTCACCGATATCAAGACCTTGAATTTCCTCTTCAAGACTGACACGGATACCGATCGTCTTCTTAAGAAGAAGCCAAACCAGAGCAGACGAAGCAAACACAAATACGCCGACGGCAACAATACCAATGACTTCTGCTCTGAACAGTGACAGACCGCCGCCGAAGAAGAAGCCGTTGACCGTAGAAAGGCTAGTTACGCCTTCCTGGGCGAAAAGCCCTATACAGATCGTACCGAAAACACCGCAGACTAGATGGACGGAGGTAGCTCCGACAGGATCATCAACCTTTG
>CAZYHL010000054.1:0-9955 GCA_964646795.1 uncultured Syntrophomonadaceae bacterium | reverse complement strand
CTTTTTGTTCATTTCTTTAAACATTTTTGTTCTAAATATTGTACCTTTGGGATCTGTCTTTTTCCAAAAGGAATGGCTTTCCTCTGATAATCTTAGCCTGGTGATCCTTGCGTCTTTTTTGTCCTTTTCTAACTTCAATAAACCTTTTTGCTGTAGTTTTAAAGCCACTTGTTTAATATTCTGATGGGAGCTTCCCATTTCGCCGGCTAACTCTTTCAGTGTCGGAGGTTTATCAAAGAGACTCTCAATAGTTTGAGATAAAAACCATTGCTTTGTTGTCACATCAAATTCCTTAAACTCTCTCTCCAGCAATGTGTTCATCTTATTGGAAATTATCAGCAGCAAAGCAAAGATCATGGGCTCATCGGGAATGGATTTTGTCTTCTCAGGGTTCAAAATAGGCACCACCTTTATAATTTGTAGACAATGTATTAACAACAACAATAGGTAATACATTACTTATTAAGATAATATATTACCTATTATTGTTTGTCAACCTATTTTTTTTATAAATTTTAGCAAAAATTTAAGCAGCATGAAGGAAGAATTTCAGGGCGAACAAAAAAGTGAGAAAATGCTAAATTAGCAGATGATAAAGTTCTTTTTATGCTTTACTTCTCTAACAGAATAGCAAGTATGTTGTCATCTTCCGTACAGGGCTGTCCGGCTACGTTGCCGTATAGACGGATTGGCTTAAAACCAGTTTGAACAGCCTCGTCCATTAAGTTCTTTTTAGAAAAACAATGATTCCAAATATAATAAATCCTAATTTCTCTTTCTGTAATAACAACTGCTTGTTCCAGAATAGTATCATCATGATACTTGCGGTTAGCATTAAAGCAAAAATATTTTTCCGGGCTCCAGAAACCGTCTTGTTCTTGAATTTCCCACGACGTATTATCCTTAAAGGCATGATAAAATTTGACGGAACATACATCTAAAAGGAATCTGCCCCCCGGCTTTAACCTGTCATATACATTATGCATCAGGAGCCTTCGGTTTTTGTCTGACAAGGCGCCATAATCACAATAAATCATGGTGGCAAAGTCGTAGACCTCCTCCAGTGCCAACTCCAGATAATTCTGCTGTAAATAGGTGATAGACAAGCCTTGCTCTTTTGCCCTCTGGCGCGCATATTCTATGGAGCGTTTAGAAAAATCCACACCGGTTACTTCATATCCTATGCCGGCGAACCTTTCGGCATATAATCCTGGGCCACAACCGACATCAAGCAGTTTGGGATAAAGAGCGGGAGGAATGGTTTCCCCTATCCAGCGGACGGACTTTTCAATAAAATCAAGTTTTCTGCTTGCCAATTCTATGTCTGGATCGAGGTGAATCTCCAGCAGTTTTTGGGATATATATGCGTCTGTCCAAAAGCTATTAGCGCTGGGTGTATAGATTTCGGGAAGTTCCAAGCACTCTTTGAGGCGCTTTAACATAGACCAATCACTCCTTTAATTTTCCGGGAATGTCATGATAAAAGTAGTCCCTTCACCGGGGCAGCCTTGGGCTTTAATGGTCCCTTTTTAAGCTTCCACCAGTTCCCGCACTATAGTCAAGCCGATACCGTAGCCTCCTGTGCTGCGGGAGCGGGAGCGATCCGCGCGGAAGAACCTTTCAAAAATAAAGGGGAGGTCTTCTTCCCCGATACCTGACCCTGTATCGGAAATCTCGGTCCGAAAGCCTAAGCCGTCACCCTCTCTTGGGGCAGGATAGCAGCGCTGCTTAAATATCTTTCGAGCATTATAATTATACCTCCTCCCTGCCTGTGATAATATACCTAAATATTTTATTTTCTTCACGGTATCTTCATATTCTTCGTGCATAATAGAATTACCACAAAGGAGGTGCAGTAGAGATGAATAAAAAATTCATAGCTTTGATTGTCTTCGGGTTGCTGGTTCTGGGAATTACCCAACTGGCATATGCAACGGAGGCAGTAGTAAATGAAGAATCGGAGCAGGGCTGTTTCCTGGATTTGCTTGAACCGGAAGCCAGAGTAAAAGCGGAGAACACCATCAAAGAGTTCCATGAGGTTATGAATTCTTTAAGGGCAAGAATGGCCGAATTGAGAGGGACAGGTGACCGGGAAGCCAGGAATGAAGTACAAGCCGAAAAGCGCGAGGCGCAGGAGGCTAAGCGGGAAGCTATTGCGGAACTGCTGCCTGATGAAGTTAGGGAACAATACATGGAAAGAACCCAAGGGCAAGGAAAACGCCTTCACGCTCCTGAAGAAAGTCGGTTAAGAAGCGGAGGCAAGGGCGGCAATGGCCAGAAGCTGGGCTCCACCGCCAACAGTCAATAACACAGTCTGAGAAGAGAAAAAACCCCCGGCCGTAAAGCAGGGTGCTGGTAAAACAATAATATGCGAATTTTTTGGAACAGGCATGATTTCGGTCATGCCTGTTCTGCTTTCATCAGTTCATCGACAGGAATGAAGACCTTTTCAGCTCTATCAAAATCACTTCCGGGCGGTTGTTGAACCGGAACGGGAAGATGCTGTTTCCAATGCCTCTGCTGACAAGCATATTCGTATTTCCTTTCGTGTATCGGCCTGCGTCATAATCGGGGAATAAACCCTGATTAGGTGCCACGAGGCCGCCCACAAGGGGCAAGCGAAACTGGCCGCCATGTGCGTGACCGCTTAGAACCAAATCAACACCGCTTTCTGCATAGCTCTCAAACAGCTCCGGTCTATGGGAGAGAAGCACCGTGTAGGTATCTTTTTCGCTCGTCAGCTCCTGTAGCTTGCTTTTCATTACAGTTGCAGCATTGCCAAACAGATAGTCCTTCTGAAAGCTAGGATCGTCAACACCAAGCAGAGTGATTGTTTCCACTGATTGCTCAAGTTTCACTCGATTATCCTCGAGAATAACAACACCCAATTCAGTTAAGCCTGCCTTAAGGGTGGGATACTCGTACACCCTCGCTTCGTGATTGCCGGTAACATAGTAGCAGGGGGAAATCTTAGCGGCTTCCTCTGCAAATCGCAAAGCAACCCCAATTTCAGTATAACGGGAATCGATAATATCTCCGGTAATAGCTATTATGTCTGGCTTGGCATCCTTCAGCATTACAAGAAGGTTTTTGTTTTCCTCCCCCATTTCTGCATTGTGCAGATCTGAAACATGAGCAATGCGATAACCGTTAAAAGCTTCCGGCAATTTTTCACTTGTAACAACATATTCATTTATTTCAAGAACTGTGTTGCCCCAAGCCGTCCAAACAATCAAGACAGCCAGCAACGCTACAATCAAACCGAATATTACCTTTTTCTTATTCATAGAATCCTTCAATCTTATGGTCTGACTTATAACTCATTTTCAAAGTATATGCCACGGCATAGGGTTAATCTATTTCAGATACAAGCTTTTGGCCGAAGCCGACAGCCTCATTAAGCCTGTCCATATCAGGATTCCACTGATTTGTAAAACCTTCGCCCACGACTTCGAAACCTGCATCACCCAACAACTCAGCCAGCACTTTGGTGGATTCCCCACTCCAGCCGTAGCAGCCAAAGCAAGCCGCTTTTTTGTTCTTAAACTTCAGCTCCTTTAACAAATGCAGAAATCCGGCCACAGAATGCAAAATACTGCGGTTTATTGTCGGTGAGCCCACGACAATCAGCTTTGACCTGAAGACCTCCACAACCAGGTCGTTCTGGTCCGTTTTGGCTACATTTAAAAGTTTTACGCTAAGGCCGGGATCAGCCTCGTTAATACCCTTGGCTATATGCTCGGCAAGCGTTTTTGTCCCGTCCCACATGGTATCGTATACTACTGTGATTTGATTTTCCCGGTAGCCGTCGGCCCAGAGGGCATATTTCTCGACTATCTGCCAGGGATTATCACGCCAGATAACACCATGGCTGGTTGCTATCATATCGATAGGCAAACCTAAGGCGCTTATCTCCTCCAGCTTCTGTAACAGTATTTTGCTGAAAGGAGTCAGGATGTTAGCAAAATATTTGATGGCTTCCTGGTATAACTCGCATTGGTCAACTAAATCATTAAAAAGCAATTCGGTAGCATAATGCTGCCCGAAGGCGTCATTGCTGAAAAGGATGTTATCAGAGGTTAAATAAGTCGCCATACTATCAGGCCAATGCAGCATCGGCATTTCAATAAATACTAATTCTTTGCCGTTGCCGATATCAAGTTTATCACCTGTTTTAACTACTTGAAAGTTCCAGTCCTGATGGTACTGCCCTCTGAGGGATTTAACGGCATTCTTGCTGCAGTAAAGCGGTACTCCCGGAATTTGTTTTAGTAAAGCGGGCAAGGCGCCGCTGTGGTCGACCTCACCGTGATTGACGACTATCCCATCAATTCTATGCAGTTCTATCTCTTGGGCCAGGTTTGTAACGAATTCTGCTGCATATGACTGCCATACGGTATCAATCAAGATATTCTTTTCTTCCTGCACTAGGTAAGAATTGTAAGTTGACCCCTTGTAGGTTGACAACTCCTCCCCATGGAAACTTCTCAGCTCCCAATCCACTTTTCCTACCCAACTAACATTATTTTTAATCATTTTCTTCATTTTGCCGGTTCCTTTCCAGTCATTTTGGGCTGATGGAGAAAGCCAACATGTTAACCTACCTTGTCATATATGCAAATCCATCTTACCAATAATGTGATGATTTTGCAAACAGCGTTAAACCGGCGGCGCAAAAACTAAAGAGCCCTAAACAAATTAAAAACCTGATAGGGTTTGTTGATGCTCTGAAAAAAACGAAAAAGAAACAGAAACCGGGCTCAGGCTCTTCCCAGGGAAATGGTAAGCGTAATGATATCCGCATCAGACATCAGGGAATCCTTGGCTACCGACTGTTTAAGCACATAGCCCCTTTCTGCTTCCTCACTGTTTTGATACTCAAGCAATATCTTTATTCCCAACCCCCTGCCCAATTCCAGCGCTTCAGCTTCCGTCTTGCCGGTAAAATCAGGAACAACCAGCTGCATGCCCTTGGAGATAACGAAAGCGATATTTTCCCCTGTATCCGCCATTTCGTTTTTAAGCGACTGGCTGATAATGGACCCGGCCGTTCCGCCGTTGCTGTACGCTTCCGTAAAAGTCAGAGTTACGCCGGCTCCTTTGGCATTTACATCCTGCTGCCAGCTTTGCGCTTCCAGCTTGGTTTTTCCGATAAAGCTGGGTACCTGCACTCTGCCGAGCGATAAAAATATTTTAACTTCTTCTCCCTCCGCGATAGTCTTTCCGTCAGAAAGATTCTGCTTGAAAATCTTTCCCAAGCCGTAAGCATCAGTATAACTCTCAACTATTGTCAAGGTAACATTGTTCGTCCTGGCCCAGGCGGAGGCCTCGTCTTTGTTCATAGCCGTTAAAACTGGTACGGTCACTGACTTCCCCTTGGAAATGGTTACCGTTATCTCTTCGTTTCTTTTGATTTCCGTGCCTTTTTGAATATTCTGGAAAATAACGTTCCCGGCAGCGACATACCGGTCAAAAGCTTCCTTGATCTTGATGTTTACACTGTTCTCTCTCCCCCACTGCAGAATTGCCGCCGCTTTTAAGGCTGAAAAATCTGCCACGGTTATGGTTTCCGATAACACGGCCGGTCCTTTTGAAATCGTAATGCTAATCCTGTTTTTCCTTTTGAACACTTCTGCCGTTCCATCGGTTAAGCTGTAATCAATAACACTGTTTTCTGGAACAACATCGCTATTGGCGGTTTCAATTCTGATTCCGGTTAGTTTATTTTCATTAATCCAGGCTTCGATTTCCTGAAGAAGCATATTTTCCAGGTCGGGGAAAGCGACCTGCTCTTCCGGATCCGGGCCCAGGGAAGCGGTTACAGTGACAACGTCATTTTTTTTAATATTCTCGCCCGCCGTTACGTCCTGAGCCAAGATTACATCCTCGTCTGCGTCAAAGCTGTACGCGCTTTTAACCGCCAGAGTAACTTTGCTTTTTTGAGCCCAGATATAAGCATCCTGCAGGGACATACCCGCAAGGTCCGGCATATCAACCCGGCCGGTTAAGTACATGGCGGTTAAAACCAAAAGAATTAAGACCACGGGGACAACTCCGAGAACAATCCATTTCTTGCCGCCCCCTTTTGTGTCCTCAAATTTTTCGGCGGAAAAACTTTCCGGCTTCGCCCTGTCTCCCAGAGAATCCAAAAAACTTTTCTTTTCCGTCATTATAACGCACCTCCTTGCATCAGCATTCTGCCTGAGCCAGTTTTCCGTCTCTCAGCCTGAGGACGGTATCGCTTTGGCCGGCCACATCATCTGAATGAGTGGCAATAATGATGGTTTTACCATATTCAGAGGTCAAAGCTTTTAAAAGGGAGATTACTTCTCTCTCCGTTTCCGTATCCAGGGCGCCGGTGGGTTCGTCTCCGAGAATTAAATCAACATCCTTTGCCAGAGCCCGGGCCACGGCGACCCGCTGTTGCTCGCCTCCGGAAAGGGTCGTGACAATTCTATCGGCTTTTGTTTTGACTATACCGACAGTTTCTAATATTTTATAGGCAATATCCCGCCTCTTACCCGGAATTTTTTTAGCGGCAATCATCATGTCCGCCTCCACATTCTCCACGCCCGTCAGGTAATCCATCAAGTTATATTTTTGAAAAACAACAGCTATCTTGTTACGCCGGAATTTGGTATAACCAATTTTTTTGATATCTTCGCCCCGGAACCTGATGCTGCCTGATTCCGGCTGGTCCAGGGCGGCGGCAATAGCCAGGAGGGTAGACTTGCCGCTGCCCGACGGTCCCAGGATCGTATATAAGCGGCCGGGCAAAAAATCGTAACTTAAACCTTTTAGGATTACCCTCTTCCTGCCGCCGTCCACATAGCCGTAATGAATATTTTCCAACTGAAATATCGCGTCGCTCATGCTTAAACCCCCTTTTAATAGTCTTGCAAAATTCGCCTGGGTTTGTAACTTAAGATAACCACCATAGGTATGCCGGAACCTGTTAGCATCAGCAATAAACTGATTAAAAACAAGTCGCCTGTTACCGCTAAGCTTAAAGAAACATCAAATTCCGCCGCCACGCTTTTCATATCGACATTGCCGTAGACCGAGGAAGATCCGCCAGGCTGCATCCTTTGGCTAATATTGCTACCGTTAATCGAACTGCCGCTGGCGGCAATGAGGCTGCTCTCCGATAACAATTGGTTATCCACAATCCAGCCGCTCACGGCTCCGGAAGCGGCGGCGCTGCTGCCCACGGAAAGTCCAAAAGCAAAGACGGCAACGACAATGATTTCAAAAATAAATTGGCCTAATATATTTAACTTTCCCTCACCGCTGGAAAGCAGCAGGCCTATTTCAAATTTGCGATCCCTGACAAAGATGGTAATTATGGACAAGATGATAACGGCGCCGGCTATAAAGACAACCCAAATCAGGATAGAGGCGATAAAAGAAAGCAGGTTCAGCGGTTTTGTCAGGGACTCGTATTCTTCATCGTTGGCATACAGCACATGGTACTCTGAGGTGAGATAGGGCTCCGCTTCCGCCTTAAAAGCCTCAATATGGTCGGGGCTATCCAAAAGGTAGACGATGCCGGCATTGGTATCGTCCGTTTCTCCCCTGTTTTGGATATCATTAATAACTTCCAGAGAGGTAAAAATAGTATTAACATTGTAGTCATCCTTTACTGCCTCATAAATACCCACCACTTCATAATCGATGGCTTCCTCGGCGGTAATCTCCCTGCCCCCTCCCATTCCCGGCATCATGCCGGCCAGCCCCATTCTTGCCAGGCTGATAATATCACCCGTCTTAAGATCATTTGTGGCCGCCAATTCCCGGGAGATGAGAATCAAGCGGTCGCCGCTATCCAGGTTTTGCTCAGAAAGAAGCGAACCGTCGACAAGTTTGATATTGCCCATGACTAGATCCAGGGGTGTAATTAGATTCGACCCTGTCAGCGTAAAATCACTGAAGGCTCTTTGAAAACCGCCCAAACTCTGTTGGGTTTTCACAGGTTCGACTTGCTCGGAGGTGACATTAGCGCTGTCGGTTATAAAAAGGTTTTGGACATACCGGCTAGCGGCTATTCTTTCAGCGACGCTTATGGATAAGGAGGGAATACTTAAGTTCGAGTCCCTCGGCCTCAGAAACCCCTCCATAAATCTTTCCATATCCAGCCTGTATTCCACAACCGCTCCCATCTGGTTTCTGATATAGGCTTTAGATTCTTTAATGCTGTTATTAATTATTAAACCGATAAACACCAGGTTAAAAACGATAAAAAAGATGATAAAAAGCATTACTGTTTTAAGAGGACGGCGCTGTAAACTTTTCAGGCCGTGAAGCAGCATCCTCACTGGCGATTCCTCCTTTTTTTAGGCGTTGCCCAGAGCCAGGCTGATCGGTGCCGTTTTAAACCCTTTAAGAAAGCTCTCCTTCCCCCCTTTCCATCAGGACAAGGGTTACCGTCCTGGTAGAACCTTGGCGGTAATAAGTCACAGCAACATTATCACCCACCTTAAGCCGCTTAACTATGTTGTTTATGGCCGCCATTGAGGCCACAGCCTGCCCGTCAAACGCCGTAATGATGTCGTTTACCCGGATTCCTGCCGTTTCGGCGGCACTCCCCCTTTCAACACCGGTAACCAAAAGGCCTTGGGGCACATTATAGAAACTGGCTGTCATGGCATTCAATTCACTGCCGCTGATACCGGTAACCGGCCGTCCCTTAACATACCCGTACTTGATTATAGATTCTACGAGAGGGAGAGCATAATCAATGGGAATGGCAAAACCCAGTCCTTCCACTTCTGTGGAAGCTATTTTGACCGTATTTATGCCGATGACCTGCCCGTACCTGTTAACCAGAGGGCCGCCGCTGTTGCCCGGATTAATAGCCGCATCGGTTTGGATCAGGCTGTCTGCGATATTTTCCGCTTCCACCTTGCGGTCAATCCCGCTAACGACCCCCACGGTGACGGTTCCGGACAGGTTCATGCCCAGGGGATTGCCGATAGACATGACGAACTCCCCGACTTCCAGCTCGCCGGAAACACCGAATTGAGCCACAGGAAGCTCATCCAGACTTATCTTAATGACCGCCAAGTCGTTTGATTGATCGTCGCCTATATACTGAGCTGCGGCAGAGCGGCCGTCGGCAAGGTACACCTGTATCTCAGCCTTACTGCTGTTGATGTAACTTTCTACAACATGATAGTTAGTAATTATGTATCCTTCCAGGTCGCAGATGATTCCCGAACCCTGGCTTGATTGCTGAAACACCTGATTGCCGAACATGCTTGCTTGGGCTTTAACCTGATACGTTACTTTAATGCCGACTACCGCTGCCCCCACCAGCCTGGCAATCCCAGGAACATTAAAATTATCCCCAGCAGTTGCTGAGTTTAACTCTTTTATCCTCTTATCCGAAACCACATTTGCTGTTCCCAGGGCAGCTACCTTTTGGGTTAGCTCCTCGATTTTACCGTCATAATATAGTTTTTGCCTTACCATACCGGCTAAAAAGCCCAGGAACAGCAAACTACAGAAAACAAACACTGTTGTTTTTTTGCTTATGCCCATTTAACTTTCTCACCCCTCACGTTTTCTTTGCCTTAACTGCTATCCTATCCTATTAATTTCCATAATTCACCGAAAAGAAGCGGCAAAATTGCGGCAAAATTGCGGTAGTTTGACTTTTGCTTTGTTCTCTCGGTTTGCCTCGCAATATTCGAAGGACAGCTTTTTTCCTAAAAAAAAAGAACCAGGGAGTGTCTTCCCGCTCCCGGTTCTTCTGTGCCTTTTGGTTATCTGGGAAAGATAATCTTAAAGGATGTCCCGTCCGCCGTGCTTTTGGCTTCGATCTTTCCCTGATGGCCCTCTACCACCGCCTTGACAATGGAAAGCCCGATACCGTGTTTGCCATCCTTTCCTTTAAAAAAACGGTCAAAAATATGAGGCAGCTCCTCCTGATTAATTCCCTGGCCGTCATCCGTTA
>CAZYHL010000053.1:7971-10115 GCA_964646795.1 uncultured Syntrophomonadaceae bacterium | reverse complement strand
TTCTATGAGTAATTATAACGAATCAATGGAAATGTACCTGGAAACCATCTATATTCTGGAGACAAATCATGGCCATGCTCATGTGGTTGATATTGCCAAGAGCTTGGGTGTGACAAAGCCCAGCGTCACTAAAGCCATGAATCTGTTAAAAAAGCGGGGCATTATCAGAAAGGAAGCTTATGGGTCAATAACGTTAACGGAAAAAGGTAAAGAAATATCAAAGGAAATATACCTGAACCATCATATGATTGCCCGTTTTCTGGAAAAGTCCCTGAGACTTAATGCCGCTGAAGCTTCGGAAAATGCCTGCAGAATGGAACATAGTATTACGGAAGCCATGCTGGCGGCAATCAAAAATTATCTGGAGGATGAAGCTGAGAATAAGGTATAAAGGCAAGGAGGCTATGAAGACAAGATGGGACTATCATTAGTAAAAAGGATGTTCAACAGCGAATCGATTCAGGGGAAGGCAAAGCATGTAAATCATCCTAACCTGACGCATGCAGATGTTAATCGCCCTTATATCATCAAAAGAATTAATGCCGGCGACAAGGGCATAAAGAAATTCTTGTTTACCTTAGGCTGTTATGAGGGGGAAAAGGTGACGGTGATTTCTGTTTTAGCCGACATTTATGTCATCAATGTAAAAGACGCAAGGTATAGTATCGACAAAGATTTAGCTGAGGCTATTCTCATCTGACATACTCTTTTTGCGCTATAAAGTTAGCCATGGCTAACACATAAATATAGAGAAACGGTGATTAATTATGCGAATTGCCTTAGCCGGTAACCCCAACAGCGGTAAAACCACATTGTTTAACGCAGTTACAGGCAAAATAGAACGCGTAGGCAACTGGCCGGGCGTTACTGTTACCAAGAAGGAAGGTGATGTAAAAAAGTCACTGAATAATTCCGGCAGGAATATCCGTGTTGTTGACCTGCCGGGGGCTTATTCCCTCGCGTCTTTCACGTCGGAGGAAAGCATTACCGGCAGTTTCATCAGGAATGAAAATCCGGATGTGATTATAAATATTATAGACACGACTAATCTGAGCAGAAGCCTATTCTTAACGACCCAGTTGCTGGAACTTGGTATCCCCGTTGTCATTGCCTTAAATAAAGATGACCTGCTAAGTAAGAAGGGAATGTTTGTTGATGCGGCAGTGTTAGCTGAAAAACTGGGCTGCCCGGTAGTTGAAACATCTTCAACCAAAGGTAAAGGTCTGGAAGAACTGATTGAACAGGTTAACGCTGTCGGCGGGAAAGGACAGAAAGCACCTTATGAAAGCGTCGGTTTAATTGGGACGGATAAAGCAGCCGTTGAAGCGATTGACCGTCAAAGATTTGCCTTTATTGGTAAGATAGTTAAAGAAGTTGAAGTACGAAAAGCTGCAAGCTATAAACAAAACGGGCAAGATATTGCGGATCGCATCATAGCCCACAAGATATTGGGTTTTCCTATATTCTTAGCGGTAATTTACTTAGTATTTTCTCTTACCCAAAACCATTTGGGTCCTTTTTTAGCCGGTTATTTTGTCAACTGGATCGACAGTTTTTATCTTTTTGTGGAAGGACTATTGGCAGATAACGTATCTCCTTTGTTACGCTCATTATTGCTGGACGGCATTATTGGCGGTGTCAGCGCTATTGTGGGCTTTCTGCCTTTGATTATGGTTATGTTTTTCCTTTTAGCGCTGTTGGAAGATTGCGGGTATATGGCCAGAGTTGCTGTTATCATGGACCGTTATCTTAAGAAAGTCGGTCTTTCTGGGAAATCAATTATTCCGATTGTGCTTGGCGTAGGTTGTGCAATTCCCGGTATCATGGCGACAAGGACAATTCGCGACGACCGGCAGCGCCGTACGACGGCAATGCTGGCGCCATTGATGCCTTGCGGTGCGAAACTGCCGCTAATTTCCCTCTTTGCCGGTGTGTTCTTTAAAGGTGCAGCCTGGATCGGAACAGCTATGTATTTTGTGGCTGTTGTCATTATTATTTTGGGAGCCCATTTGCTCCATATTATTACCCAGGGAGGGAATTCCAAGGCTTATTTCATCATGGAGCTGCCTGAATACCGTTTGCCGAGCCTAAAAAGGGCTTTTGTTTCGATGCTTTCAAGAGGCAAAGATTTTATCGTTAAAGCG
>CAZYHL010000053.1:2662-7961 GCA_964646795.1 uncultured Syntrophomonadaceae bacterium | reverse complement strand
AACCATCATTCTTATGTGCAATGTCATTATCCACATCATGCAATCTTTTACCTGGGACTTTTACTTTGTGGAAGAAGGAATGGAAAGTACTAGTATATTGGCAGGCGTCGCTTCTCCCTTTGCCTTCCTTTTGCTTCCCCTTGGTTTCGGTGTATGGCAGTTTGCGGCAGCGACTATCACAGGGTTTATTGCCAAAGAAAATGTGGTGGCGACTTTGGCCGTAGTGTACGGCATTACTAATTTCATTGAAACTGGTAATTTTGTTTTAGTATCAGGTGGAAAAGACGTGGCTGCCATAATGGGTCTGACCCCTGTCGCGGCCTTAGCTTACCTGATGTTTAACCTTTTCACGCTGCCGTGTATCGCGGCGTTAAGCACTATGAATGCCGAGATGAAAAGCAAGAAATGGTTTTTGGGGGGCATTGCCTTCCAGTTTTGCACAGGGTATACCATAGCTTATTTTGTTTATCAAATTGGAACCCTTGTTACAACAGGGAGCCTTGGTACCGGAGTAATTCCGGGTTTATTTGCCATTTTGCTTATGCTTGGCGTTGTTGTTTTCCTGACAAGAAATTCTCATAAAAACAATTAAGGGTATTTGGAGGAGGTAGTTAAGCTGTATTTTAACCCTGCCGGGGAGTATAATTATCCGTGTGGAGGTGGTATTTATATGTCCAGAAATACTCTGCTTTGGCTTATGGCCATTGCTATGGTGCTGACAATTGGCTTTGGGGCGGCAGCCTTCGCTGCCCAAAGGGGACATCGGGCCCTAGAGGCCCAGGTCCAGGAGCTGGAGGCTGCTTTGGCTGCCGTGGAAGTGAGCAACTCTGCCCGGGTACAGGCCTTGGAGACGGAGATTTCCCGGCTGAAAGAGGAGACTTTATCCCTGTCAGGGCGGATTCAAAGGGCAGGGCATGGTTTTGTGCCGGTAGAGGAAGCGGATTCCACGATTGTTATCGATTTGCGCTATGCCACACCGGATAACTTTACCGGTAAGCAGGTCTACCCCCGGGCGGTGGCCGTCTTGAGGCCGGAAACTGCGGCCAAGCTGTCTCAGGCTAATACTGAGTTCCGGCAGCTGGGCTATGCCCTTAAGGTATGGGACGCGTACCGGCCCGCCTGGGCGGAGAGGGAATTATGGCATGCCACTAGCGCCAAGGCCTATGTGGCTGATCCCCGCTATCCTTCGCGGCATAACCGGGGAACCTCGGTGGATGTCACCCTGGTGGACGGCAACGGAAATGAGGTGGAGATGCCCACTCCCTTTGATGAATTTTCTGAGCGAGCGGGGAGAAGCTACCAGGGCATGTCCGCCCGGGCGCGCGAAAATATGGATTTGCTTACCGCGGTCATGGTCCGCCACGGTTTTTCCACCATCAGCAACGAATGGTGGCACTTTGACGACGCCGATTGGCGGGATTATCCGCCTGTGGACATCAGTTTTGAATTATTTATAGAATAAAAATATTCATTAATAATAAAAATATTTGTTTTCAAAATAATGTACTAGTGTTATAATACAATTGAACTAATGTATTAATACACTAGTTCAATTATTAAATAAGATACGGAGGGAAAGAATATGGAGTTAAGAGAGGCCTTAACAGCTTTCTGGCCGCTGTTTGTGTTGCAGTTTATTCTTACTGTATCAGCCCTTGTGAGTATAGCTCGGAGAGGAAAAACTAAAAAACTGCCAAAAGCTGCCTGGGTGTTGATCGTACTCTTTATTAGTATCTTTGGAGCAGTAATTTACTTTATCATAGGTAAGGGAGACGCTAAGGACGATGAATTGTATCGAGACTAAGGATCTGGAGAAAGCTTTTGGCGGAGAGAAGGTACTTAAAAAAATCAGTATGCAGGTTGCGGAAGGCAGCGTCCACGGTTTTCTTGGTCCCAACGGAGCAGGCAAAACCACGGCGATTAAAACAATCCTGGGTCTTTATCGACCCGATGGAGGTCACGTAAAACTTTTTGGCGAATTAGTTAAATTCGGCAGTATCAAGCCGCATTTAAGCAATATTTGTTACCTGCCCCAGGATCCTGTTTTTCCGGAACAATACAGCGGGATTGAAGTAATGGAAATGATTGCTGCTCTTTACAATATTCCCACGGCTGAAAAGATTAAGCAAATCAAGTCTGTCCTGAAGCAGTTTGACCTGCTAAAGGCCGGCAGAAAAACTGTAAAAACTTATTCGCGGGGGATGAAGCAGCGTTTAGGCCTTGCTTCTGTTTGGCTTCCTAAACCTAAGCTGATGATTTTGGACGAACCGGTTTCCGCGCTGGATCCGGAAGGGCGCTATCTGGCCTTGGAAAAAATTAAGGAGGCGAAAGGAGAAACTACCGTCTTTTTTTCAAGCCATATTCTATCCGATGTTGAACGGGTGGCGGATAAAATAACGATTATGTCACAAGGCAGCATTCTCTTGGACAGCAGCATGGCGGAGATCCGCGATAAATATGTCGGTTCTTCTTTTAGCCTTAAAGTACCCTTTGAGAGAATCACCGAAACTAAAAAACTTTTAGCTCAGATTCCGGAGGTTATTTCTTTTAAAACCGAGCAAAATGGAATTTATATTCAAGCTGACAGCAGTAAGATTGAACTGGCCGGCAAGAAAATATTGCGAGCGATATTAACGGCGGATATTACTGTAACGCGCTTTGCCGAACAGGAAGCGACCCTGGAAGATGTTTTTTTGCAGCTGATTAACGGAGGTGAAAACAATGAGACTGATGCTCTTGCGTGAGTTCAGAGAAGGTTGGCGCAGTTTCCGCCTTCCCGGCATATTTCTGCTTGCTCTTTTTTTTGCCTTGCTTGAACCGCCGACCAATAAATATATGGATGCCCTCCTTGGGATGTTTGCAGAAGGCATTGTCATAAATATGCCGCCGTCATCACCTGAGGCTGCCTATTTGGCTTTTGGCAACGACCTGGTTTCTATTGTCTTAATAGCGGCAATAATAGTAACCATGGGAATTGTAGCCCGGGAACAGCAGAACGGCCTGGCGGCCTGGTTTCTGACAAGGCCTGTCAGCCGTAACAGCTACTTGTTTGCCAAAGTTGTTTATCTTATTATCTCAACCGGGTTAATTATTGCTTTCACTTCTATTATATGCGCTCTCTATACCCAAACCCTTATTGGTTCCCTTAACCCGGCCGGTGTGGTATTAGCGACAATACTATTAATTACCCAACTGTTGCTGCCGCTAATGGTAACCTATACCGTTTCGGCAACGACCGGGATTGCTGGGGCGGCAGCAGGGGCGGGAATAGTGACCATTTTTTTAATGTCGCTGTTAGGCTGGCTTTTACAGAAAACAGCCATCGATTGGCTGCCAATGAATTTATCCCAACATTTGCCGCAAGTCATTGCCGGGAACGCAACGAATTCATTTTGGGCGGCGATTTTAACAACCTGGGGAGTCATCGTCGTTCTCATCTGTTTTACCCAAGCTGTATTTAACCGCAAGCAAATTTAGGTTAAGAAAATTTAAGGAGGATTTCCGGGTGTTCATCAGAATTTATATTACTGTTACTGTAAAATATATAGAAGGATAAACCTGGGAAGCCCCCGGGTTTATGGCGGAAAAAGAACAGAGGGGGACATCTATGCTTTCGAAGTTTAGCGTACAAAGACCTTATACCGTCCTGGTGGCGGTAATTCTGATAGTCGTATTGGGCGCAGTTTCTTTTTCGGGACTGAGTACCGATCTCTTGCCTAATATTGAACTCCCCTATGTTGTAGTTATCACGGCTTACCCGGGCGCCAGCCCGGAACAAGTGGAACAATCGGTAACCAGGCCTCTGGAATCGGTTCTGGGAACAGCCGGCGGTCTGAAAAATATGAACTCTATTTCCAATGAGAATTCCAGTATCATCATTCTGGAATTTACTCAAACTGTCAACATGGACAGCGTTGTCATCGAGGTTTCCAATAGTCTGGACACGGTTTCCGCCCAACTTGACAGCGCGGTGAACAAACCGATGCTCTTGCGTATCAGCCCGGATATGATGCCTGTTATGGTGGCTACCGTTAGTATGGAAAACGGATATATTGCTGAGGTGTCCGATTATGTGTCGGATACCTTTCTTCCTGCTATTGAACGGATTGAAGGTGTGGGCTCTGTTACCGCTTCGGGACTCTTGGAGAAAGAATTGCAGGTTAACCTTGATGCGGCTAAAATCGAGGCTCTAAACGGCAGAGTAATGGCAGACTTGGAAGGCAGTCTTGATGAAGCCCGGTCCAAGCTTAATGATGCCCGGGCGGAATTAACTGCGGCCCGGAAGAAATTAGAGGACGAGAGCGCAAAGCAGCAGACAAAGCTATCCGAGGCCAGTGCCAAGTTAGATAGCGCCATAGCCAATCTACAGTCCTTACTGGCTGAAGAAATTTTGCTGGAAGCGCAGAAAGCCGCTTTTGAACAAGAAAAAAATGCTCTTTCCCAACTGGAGGGGTTTAACCAAATTTTCAATCAGTTTCCGGGTGGTGTTGCTTCCTTGCCCCCCGCTATGTATCAAGCTATCATGGAACAGCTGGCGCCTCAATTGCCCGCAGAACTAGCCGGGCTTACCCAAGCAGAAATGGCGGAACTGGAGGAAAAGGCCGCCGCTGCTCCGGCCCGTATCGTAGCTATAGAAACGGAATTGCACAATATTAACGTCCGCCTGTTGACCATGGAGGCTATGAAAGCCCAGCTGGAAGCAGGCCTAGATGAGGCACAGGCCGGTTATCAGCAGCTTGAAGCCGGGAAAATCACTCTGGCTGTGGAACTCGCCTCTGCTAAAACGCAGTTAGACAGCGGCCTGGCAGAATTGGAAAAGGGATTATCCGAGCTTAATGCGGCCCAAGACGATGTCCGCGAGCAGGCAGACCTTAACCGTATAATAACCGTTGATATGGTTGATGCCATCCTCAAAGCGCAAAACTTTTCTATGCCCGCCGGTTATATCCAGGAGGGAGAGCAGGCTCATCTTGTTAAGGTAGTGGGCAGCTATGAATCGGAAGACGCTTTAAGGAATGCCGTCATTTTTTCCCTGGAAAGCATAGGCGATATCCGTCTTTCCGAAGTGGCCGATGTTACCGTTGTCGACAACGCCGGTCAAAGCTATGCCAAGGTAAATGGTGACGATTGCGTTATGCTTATGCTTCAAAAGCAAAGCATTGCCTCCACCACCTCCGTGACGGAAAAAATTCATAATCTGTTTGACACGTTATCCGAACAGGAGGAAGGACTCCATGTCCTGGTACTGATGGATCAAGGCGAGTATATAAATATGTCTATCAGCAGCGTCCTGGAAAAC
>CAZYHL010000053.1:0-2562 GCA_964646795.1 uncultured Syntrophomonadaceae bacterium | reverse complement strand
TGGCGCCCGGCAAGTGTCCGGCGCCATATTCGCCTCAACCCTGACAACGGTTTGTGTTTTTCTTCCTATTGTATTCACGCAAGGCCTGTCCCGGCAGCTTTTTACCGATATGGGCCTCACCATCGCTTTCAGCCTGTTGGCCAGTTTAGCCGTGGCCTTGACACTGGTACCCACCTTGGCTGCTACTGTTCTTAAAAGCTCGCAGGTAAAAAGGCTGAAATGGTTTGATGCTTTTGTCAAAAGTTATGAAAGGGTGCTTCGTTTTTCTCTGAAAAAAAAGGCCCCGGTGCTGGTGGGGGTGACGCTTTTATTTGGCCTGAGCATTTATGGGATTACCATTATGGGAACCAGTTTTCTTCCGGAGGCAGACTATCCTCAGATGAGCGCTACCATGACCCTGCCGGGAGAAAACGAACGGGAGGATATCTATGCCTTAAATGACGAGATTACGAAGCGTATCCTGGAAATAGATGACGTTTACAGTGTGGGTGCCATGTCGGGATCTTTAGGCGGCGGAATGGGCATGGGCCAGATGCCGGGGGATACTACTTTTTTTATTTTATTAAATGAAAACAGGACACTGTCAAACCGGGATGTGGAAAAAATGATTTTGCAGCGAACAGAGGATCTGGAGGTGGATATCTCGGTTTCTACTTCAGATATGGATATGACTGCCCTTGGAGGCAGCGGGATCCAGGTGGTGGTTAAAGGCAATGATCTGGACACTCTGGCTCTTACGGCTGAAGGGGTTGCGGCACTGCTTCGGGAGACGGAAGGAATAGCCGAAGTAGTAACAGGAGAAGAGGATGCGGAGACCGAAACACGGATTATATTGGACCGGGAGGCTGCTATACGGGCAGGGCTGACAACGGCTCAGGTCTATCAGAAAATTGCGGCAGCATTGTCTGCCGAAACCCGTTCAACCACTCTGATAGCGGAACAAGAGGAGTACCCGGTTGTGGTGGTAAGACGTACAGATGAAGCCGTCACCAGGGAGAATATCGGGGAGCTTATCTTTACCGTTACCGGCCAGGATGGTGTCGAGAAACAAATTGTTTTGAAGGATATCGCCGAAATCACGGAAGCTCCAAGCCCCAAGGCTATCCGGCGGGATAACCAGTCCCGGCAAATCACCGTATCTGCCGCCATTGCCGAGGGTTATAACATTGGTTTGGTCAGCCGGGACGTTGAAGGAATCCTGGCGGACTACACTCCTCCCGCAGGCGTCTTGCTGGAGACTGCCGGTGAAAATGTGACTATCGCCCAGGCTATAAGGGATATCCTTTTAATGATTATCCTGGCTGTCTTGTTTATTTACCTCATCATGGTAGCCCAGTTTCAAAGCCTGCTCTCTCCTTTCATTATTCTTTTCACCCTTCCTCTTGCCTTCACGGGAGGGCTGCTGTTATTATGGGTGAGCGGCATGGTCCTTTCCGTTACGGCAATGCTGGGTTTTTTAGTCCTGGCGGGGGTTGTGGTCAATAACGGGATTGTTTTTGTTGACTATACGAATCAACTGCGGCTGGAGGGTATGGATAAGGTGGAGGCCCTGATCGAAACAGGAAAAGCCCGGGTCCGCCCCATTTTGATGACAGCATTAACTACCATTTTAGCCATGGGTACCATTGCCCTGGGCTACGGCAGCGGTGCTGAAATGACACAGCCGATGGCTGTGGTTACCATCGGCGGATTGACCTATGCAACATTGCTGACCTTGCTGGTAGTTCCCGTCATGTATGATATTCTGAACCGGCGGTCTCTGAATAAGATTGATGCCGGGGATGAAATTTAAGAAGTAAGCGGCTTTGATGCTAAAATATATTTAAACAATTTGTGAAGCCCCCTTCCGGGGGCTTCTTTTTATAATTCCGAACTTAAGGTTTAATGTCCGTTTAAGAAAGAGCGGCACTGCCGGCTAAAACCATCAAGAAACTAATAACGCCCGCTTTTAAAGATTGAGTAAACTAAACCCAAGCCTAAAACGATCGCCATTAAAAAACCAACTTCGACTATCGGCAATTGACGTATTAAGTTGCTGCCGCTTTCTTTGACTACGAAGGAAGTTCCCATAATAATGCTGGCGATGATAATGGCTACAGACAAACGGTTTGATAATATGTCGATCCTGTTAACCAATTTATTTAGGTTGGTATGTTCCATTTGCACTTTAATTTGGCCTGCTTCCAACATCCTGGTAATGTTGGTAATGTCCCGGGGGAGGTTGCTGGCAATAGAGGCATAGTCAAGCAGCAGATTAGAAAGATTATCTTTAAGATTAGCGGCAAAAAATCTTTTTTTAACGAGTTTCTCGCCGTAAGGCTTGGCTAAATCAATAATGCTTAAATTCGGGTTTAAACGGGAAATGATGCTTTCGACTGTCATTAACATTTTGGCAAGCAAAGAGAGTTCCGAGGGGATCCTTACCTGATGTTTGAAGGAAAGCTCAATTATTTCAGCCAAGGCTTCTCCCATATTGATTTGTGAAAGAGGCGAACCATAATATTTTTGCTGCAGCCTGGAAATGTCCAGGCGAAAAGCCGCATGGTTGATGGATTGTGTGGT
>CAZYHL010000052.1:8204-10240 GCA_964646795.1 uncultured Syntrophomonadaceae bacterium | reverse complement strand
GGACAATATAGCCCTTATCGGCCAATTCAACCAGTGCCGGCCCCAGTAACGCTGCTAAACTTAAAATAAGCCCTCCTTTAGAGGGCTTATTTTTGTGAGCTTAATAGCGCCAGCACCTCTCTGTCCGTCAGCTGGGAAAAGTCCCGGTAACTCTGCCCTACGGCATAAAAAGATTCGGGGGCTTCCAGGTAAACCAGTTCATCCGCAGCTTTCTTGAGACTGCCTATTGTTTCCCGTGGCATAACGGGTAAAGCCAGAACCAGCCAGGCGGGATTATGCTCGCGGGCTCCCTTAAGGGCCGCTTTAGTGGTAAATCCCGTGGCCACCCCGTCATCCACCAGGATAACAATCCTATCCTTGTAATCAGGCGGCGGTTTTTCTCCTCTGTATAACAGCGTTCGCCGCCGGACCTCCTTGACAGCCGCTTTAATCTCCGCCTGGAGGTCTTCTTCCTTAAGGCCCAGTTCCTGTGTCAATCTCTCGTTTAAAAGAAAATTACCCGTCGAAGTGACAGCCCCTGCCGCCAATTCTTTCTGCCAGGGCACCCCCACCTTGCGGGAAATAATAACATCCAATTCGCCCTTCAGCAAATTCCAGACCTCCCTGGCAACGGGAACGCCGCCCCTCGGCACGGCCAAGATCAAGGGATTTTTACCTTGATAACGACTCAGTTTTTCTGCCAACAATTTTCCGGCTTCCCTACGGTCTGCAAACAAACTATCACCACCTAAAAAATCAAATGACCACCGGAATCTCCTGCTTTAAAACCAGCCGTCCCGGCGTGACGGAGCAAACAAGGGCACGAACAGCAACCCCTGCGCTTAAAGCCTGGCGTAAAGCGGCACCAAAAGCAGGATCCATGCTGTCGTTAGGGCTGAAAGAAAGGGCATCCTCCCGCTGCACCAGGAATACCACTGCTGCCCGGTCTCCCTCCTTTGCCAGGCGGGTAAGCTCTTCCAGGTGCCGCCGTCCCCGCGCTGTAGGCGCATCAGGAAAAAAAGCCCGTTTTCCCGTCTTAACGAGGGTGACGCATTTGGCTTCCACATACAACAACCCTGGAACGGAGGCGTTGCCCCAGGGACCTAAAAGGAAATCAAGGCGGCTCTTGCCCAGGGTTACTTCCCTGCCAATCAAGCGGGAATCCGGAAACAAAATATTTGCTCCTGCAAAATATTGCCCTAACAGTATGTTGGCTGCCCGGGAATCTATGCAAACCCACCCTTTCCCTGCCGGAACAGCTGCGAAGGTTAAATCAAAGGCAGTTTTCCTTTTCTCTCCCTGCCGCGGCGTCAAATAGACAGAGGCGCCGGGGAGCAGGAGTTCGACCAGCCGCCCCGAATTGGGGACATGGACAAGCAATTCTTCCGGCCCTGTTTCCACCAGCGCAATAAAGCGGTTAAGACGGTACTTGAAAAAGGCCGGGACCTGCGGCCCGGGGAAAACCACTCTCGCTTTTTCCTTCATCAGGAGGCCTGCCTCTCAGCTATTTTTTTCACTGTCTTAACGGTTTGCACTTCCCGGCAAAGTTCAAGAAGGAGTTTTCCTTGCAATCATATTCAGCCGCCTTTTTTATCTTTTTAAAAAATTTCTTTCATTATACTATACCCTTTTTACTGCGGCAAACGTTAACTGGCCTTCGCCGGGCAAACAGCAGTTATATCCCCTGTCTAAAATTAATACTATATGATAAAATATATGATAAAATACGGAAGGGGTGTAAAAATGTCTCCAATTAACCTGCTTTTTAAAACCATAACCCGTCTTTTTCATCCCTTGGTTTCATTTTTTGCTTCCGGCTCCGCACCTGTTCTTTTCAGGCTGGCCTTCGCTTTTGCCAAGACCGGCCTTTTCACGTTCGGCAGCGGTTATGCCATGTTGAACCTGATGCAAAAAGAAATAGTCGATAACTATGCCTGGCTGACACCGGAGCAGTTTACCGACCTCGTCGCCATAGCCGAGATTACCCCCGGCCCCATTACCGTCAACATGGCCACCTTCGTGGGTTACAGGATCGCAGGAATAATAGGAGCCGTCGC
>CAZYHL010000052.1:0-8104 GCA_964646795.1 uncultured Syntrophomonadaceae bacterium | reverse complement strand
TCAACATGGCCACCTTCGTGGGTTACAGGATCGCAGGAATAATAGGAGCCGTCGCCGCCACCCTCGGCTTGATTATTGGTCCCGTTCTGTCTATCTTGGTCATAGCCCGTTTTTACACTGAATTCAGGGAAAACAAGTATATAGCTGCCGCTTTTCGAGGTGTCAGACCTGCCGTACTGGCCCTGATTACAATTGCCGTAATTCGACTCAGTAAAACCGCTATCATAGATTTCAAGGGCGCTATCATTTATACCGGGATTTTGGCCGCCCTTTACTTCTTTAAATTAAATCCTATCTTTGCCGCCTTAATCGGCATTGCAGCGGGGTTAGCTTTGTACTGACTGCGGCCACAGCAGCAGGGGGACAAAGAAAAGCACAGGTTCGCTGTGTTTAGCACTACTAAAATTGCAGCCTAAGAAAAACCACTAAAGAAAAAGCGGCTAGTGAAAGGAGGTGCCACGATGGAATTAACCAGTTTGGGACATGCCTGTTTTACTCTCAGCCAGCAAAAAGAAACCCTTATTTTTGACCCTTTTTTAAGTAACAACCCCTTTGCTCCCGTAAAGCCCGGTGATGTAAAGCCAAGTTACATATTGGTCTCGCACATGCACGCCGACCACTTTGGTGATACGGAGGTTATTGCCAAAGTTAATGAGGCCACAGTTATCTCCACGGCGGAGGTTGCCGGCTATTGTGCCGGGAAAGGCTTGAAAACGCATAAAATGCATATAGGCGGCAAGCATGCTTTTCCTTTCGGCTGGGTTAAACTTACCCCGGCTCTGCACGGCTCCGGGATCGCCGGCGGACTTGCTTGCGGTTTCCTAATTGATTTTTACGGCAAAACAGTATATTTCGCCGGAGACACCGGCCTTTTTTCCGACATGCAATACATCGGCAACCACCACCCCGATGTGGCCTTGCTCCCCATCGGAGACAATTTCACCATGGGTCCCGATGACGCCCTGGAATGCGCCGGTCTAGTAAAGGCCAGGACAGTTATCCCCATGCATTACAACACCTGGCCTCAAATTAAACAAGACCCGGAAGCATTCCGGACGGCTGTAGAAACAAAAACCGAAAGCAAGGTAATAATCCTGGCTCCCGGTGAAAGCTTAGAACTGAAAGCTTAGCTAAATAAGCCTCCCGCTCTGCGGGAGGCTTATTTAGCTGTTGGTATCTTATATCTTCATGAATAGTTATTGATTTCTTTTTTCTCCGTCTTAATTTGTTCATCCAGCTCCATAATTCTAGTCAATAGCTGCGTCTTCTCGTACCCCTTGGCCATAACATACTGCCTTAAAAGCTGCTCACGCGTTGTCTGCAGACCGCTAAGTAGATTGGTAGGCATATTTGACCTCCTTTCAAAATCTTATTATATATAATTTTCCCCTAAACTTTTGTTTATTATTTATAAATTCTAAAAACTTATGTAAGAAAAAACATAATCACAATAGAAAAATGATTTTGAACCTTGAGAATATTTTAACATACTCTTGAGAATAAAGCCACCCCATTGTCTTAATTATTCCGAATAACTGCTTTATAAATCTTTACATTTATCAAAATTTGCATAACCCTTCTAATAAGCAGTAATAGCCGGTAAAAAAGACCTCCTGCTTGCCACCGCCGCCTAGCGGTTTTTTTTCTTACCTGACATGATTCGACATATTATTACATCTGGGTTACATTAGAAAAAACGCCAGGAGGTTCTCCCGTGAAAATATTGCCACAAAATCCTTTTTTTAAATATTGCATTATCCTTGCCTTTATTCTTCTCGCTTTTTTCTGCCCGCCGGGCTGCAAAACCCAGCCTCCCGTTCCCCCGGGGGCGGTGGTACCGGGAGATAACGGCCAAAATACCGCAGAAGACGACGCCAAGGAAGCGGAGGAAAGGTTAAGGGAAGAAAGGCGATTACGGGAAGAAGCCTTGAAGGAAGAACTGGGCTCTTTCTTTGTGCCTCTCCCGCCCCTTGAACAGCCGGAAACCCTTCCTTTTAAAGCACGCGGCATATACGTCACCGGCAATATCGCCGGTCTGGAAAAACGTTTTCAAGCACTCCTTGACATGGTTGAGGCCACCGAGCTAAACGCCGTTGTCATCGATGTCAAAAATGATCACGGTCTGGTTACCTACAAAAGCAGCATAGAAATAGTCAAAGAGGTAGAGGCCGATAAAGGGGTGCCGATTAAAAATATTGTCGCCGTCATGAAGGAACTGGAAAATAGAGATATTTACCCCATAGCCCGGATAGTCGTATTCAGGGATCCAAATCTGCCGGAACAGCGCCCCGCATGGGCGATTCAAAAAAAGGAAGGAGGCATCTGGCGGGACAAAAAAGGATACGGCTGGGTAAATCCTTATGATAAAAGAGTGTGGGACTATAATATTGCTATTGCTAAGGAGGCTGCCTTGCTGGGATTTAAAGAAATTCAATTTGACTATATCCGTTTTCCCGAAAATGCGCATATTGTGGACAGGGAAGCATATTTTCCGGAAAATAACGGCCTTTCCAAGGATGATGCCATCAAGGGCTTTCTTAATTATGCCAGAGAGCAGCTTAAAGAATACAAGGTGCAAGTAGCTGCCGATGTTTTCGGGGTAATAGCAACTTCCTGGGGAGACGCAGACAAAATCGGGCAAAATTGGGAGAAGATCTCCCCCCTGGCGGATGTAATCTGCCCTATGGTTTATCCCAGTCATTACGGCCCCGGCTATTTTGGTTTTTCCGTCCCGGATGCCAGGCCTGCCGGCACCATCAGCAAAGCGCTGGCAGACGCCATCAACCGCAACGCACCCCTTGAGAAGCCGGCAAAGATCCGGCCCTGGCTCCAGGGTTTCACAGCCACCTGGGTTAAAGGCTATATTCCTTACGGTCCCAAGGAAATCAGGCTGCAGATAGATGCAGCTCTGGAACTGGGTATTGATGAGTTTCTCATCTGGAATGCAGGTAACCGCTACAATGAAAGCGCTTTTTGGGTGGCTGAGGAAGCAGAGGCGAAAAGGACTGAAGAAGCGGAAAACCGTGAAAACAAAGGCTATGATGTCCTGGGCAGGACAAGCAATGATGCTTTAAATGCCTACATGGAAGCGCTGCAAAAGAGAACCTGGCGGCAGGCCTACACGCTGCAGGGCACCGGTTTTTCAATGAACCATGAAGATTACCGGCAGTGGTTCGGCGCATGGTCGGGCAGACTCACGTCTTACAGCATCCTATCCTCAACCGCCACCCATGGCAATGCAACCTGTCTGCTAGATATAACCGTTACTATCAACGGCGATGCCTATCAACTTCATGAACAGCCTTTCCGGGTTTACCTGGAAAACCAGATCTGGAGGGTTGAACCGCCTGAGGAATTTTTAGATTTGTTATGCTTTTTGCCGGCCGAGGCTGAAAGCTGAGGGGCAAATGACTGGCTTAGTTGATATTCAGTTCCTTTGCTACCTTTTTTATCTCTTCCGCCGTGGGGAAAGTATAAGTTTTTGACAATAAGTTGAAAACCGCAAACCTGCCTTGTTTATAAGGTATATCGGTAAGCGCTTTCTCCCAGGATAGGGCGGTAGCCTCCATCTCTTCCCTTTTATACTGGGTAAAATGGTCCAAAGCAAAATCAAAGAGTCTTCTTATTTCTTCTCGGGTCATCCAATCACCTCAGTTAGAATCATAAACTTTCTTCCCTATTTTGGCAATGATTGTATTTGACTTAATATGCCATATTTTAGCTTTCCGTGTTATTTTTGAGCTATTTGCTTATTATTTCTTCATTTTACACCTACTTGCTTTTTGTATTTGTTGTTAACTATAACTATAATAAGGTTAAAGTAACCGTTAAAACCGGAGGCACTTATGCAAAACAGAATCCGCGAACTGAGGCGTGCAAAAAACATAGCTGCCGCCGACCTGGCTGATAACCTGAATATAAGCCCCAAACATCTTTATGATTTGGAAACAGGGAAAAGACGTCTCCATGCTGATATTATCTGCCGGCTGGCTGCGATCTTTAAGGTTTCCAGCGATTATCTTCTGGGAATATCTTCAGAGGATGTCTTCAAGGATAAAAAGGCTGAATCTGCCCGGCAGCTCTTGTATAGCGACGAACTTCCCGCAGAAGCCCGCAAAACCTTAGAAGATTTCCAGGAATACATCTGGCAGAAGTATAGAAAGAAATAAGCCGCCTGCCTCTTCCGGCATCAGCACAAACAGCGATAAAGCACTCCTCTGCCTTACGGCTTTTCTCTTTTCCGCCCTTAAACTCCGAAGTTTTTTCCATGCTTTAAATTAGATCCTCATTTTGATTGTTCTGGTATAAGGACTTTTATTTTTCGCTACATAAACTTATAATATCTTTAAGAACCTTGGAAGGAAGAAGGTGTTTTTGTGAGGGTCAGCGTAGCCCAGTTTAACCCCGTTGTAGGAGATATCGGGGGGAACCTGTCCCGTATCAAGGAAGCTTTGGCTAAAAGCGTTGCAGACAAACCGGATCTGCTAGTTTTTCCGGAGCTGTTCCTCACAGGCTATCCTCCCAAGGACTTGTTGGAAAGAAATTACTTCCTTGAAAAATGTGATCAAGCCGCTCAAGCCGTAATAGCCTTATCCGGCCAATATCCGGATACAGCTATCCTCTACGGGCGGCCATGCCCCTCTACCTGCCTGAAAGGAAAAGGCCTTGCCAATTCCGCTCTGCTGGTTTACCGCGGGGAAGAGCTGTTCAGGCAAGACAAATCTCTTTTGCCTTTCTATGATGTCTTCGATGAATCGAGGTACTTTGACCCCGCCGAAAGGATTGAAGTTTTTCCTTTTAAAGATGAAGTTCTGGGAATATCCCTTTGCGAAGATGCGTGGAACAACCCAGAATTCCGGCAAAAGAAAAACACCTACCCCTTTGACCCCATCGATATCCTGGCCCAGAAAGGGGCGACTTTTCTTATCAATATTTCTGCTTCTCCTTTCAGCTCCGGCAAAGAAAAGGTTCGTTTCGAACTGATAAAAAAGCATGCATTGAAACACCGTCTCCCCTTTTTATACGTCAACCAAGTTGGCGCAAACGATGAACTCATCTTCGACGGCCGCAGCTTCTGCCTGAACGGTAAGGGAGAATGTATTTCGCTTCTGCCCCCCTTCAAAGAAGCCTCAAGCTCTTTTTCCACCAGCAGCTCAAAAGTAATAGCCTGCTGCCCGGAAGGGGGCATGGCTTCCATACATGACGCCCTTGTGCTTGGGATTAAAGACTACATGAGAAAATGCGGTTTTTCCAAAGTTCTGGTAGGCCTTTCAGGGGGCATTGATTCAGCCATTACCTGCTGTTTAGCCCGGGAAGCCGCCGGCGGAGCCAATGTCACGGGCATATCTATGCCTTCTCCCTGGTCTTCCGACGGCAGTGTTAAAGATTCCCGCAAACTTGCTTCAAATTTAGGGATCGGTTTCAAGGTCATACCTATCGGCGCAATCCACGCTTGCTACCTGGAAAGCCTTGCGGAAGATTTTTCAGGCCTTGAGCCCGATGAAACAGAGGAAAACATCCAGGCCCGCATCCGGGGTAATATTCTTATGGCTTATGCCAATAAGTTCGGCGGCCTTCTACTTTCTACGGGAAATAAAAGCGAGCTGTCCGTTGGCTACTGTACCCTCTATGGCGATATGTGCGGCGGCTTGGGCGTGCTGGCTGATGTACCTAAGACAACAGTATACGAGCTGGCCCGTTATATTAACAGTAAGAGGAATATTATTCCTGACGCAATAATTGCTAAGCTCCCTTCCGCCGAATTACGGCCGGGTCAATTAGACCAGGATACGCTTCCCCCTTATGAAGTGATGGATAGAATTCTTTATTATTATATCGAGGAAGGGTTGATGGAGGAAGAACTTGTTGAAAAAGGCTTTGATCCCGGCACTGTCCGCTGGGTGCAAAGCAGGGTTTTAGCCAATGAATTCAAGCGCAATCAAGCACCACCGGCATTAAGGATAAGCGCCAAAGCTTTCGGAACAGGCAGAAGGATGCCGGTTGCTGCGCGGCATCGCTACAAACCAGAGGAGGTGAACCGTTATGCTATGCCCTAAATGCGGCAGGGAATTTGTGGGGGGAATAAAGAAGTGCCCGGACTGCGGCGTGCCCCTTGCTGCCGACGTCCCCCCGGAACCCCAAAGGGCCTACAGCGACCTTGTAACAGTATTCATCCCTCAAGACTATTCGAAGCTGCTCCTGGCCAAATCTCTCCTTGATGCCGCCGGCATTAAATTTTTTGCCAGGGGAGAAAACCTTCAGCACCTTTTTGGCTGGGGCAACATGGGTGGCTTCAGTCAAAACACCGCCTTCGGTCCCGTGCAAATCCAGGTTCGGCAAGCAGACGAGCGGGAGGCCTTAGAAGCCCTGGCATTGTTAACGGAAGAACAGGATAATTAACTGTCAGACAAGTTTGCAGCCCTGAAAACTTTTTCGGCGCCGCAATTCCTCTTCCACCATACCGGCAAAAAGACCGGGATGAATACGCCATCGCGGAGCCACCAGCAGCCCCTCGTCCGTAATTTCGCTCATTAGACGATGGACTGCCATATCCTGGCTCATTAATTCCAGTTGGTCACAAAGGATGCTGACATACTCCTCAAGACTCAATAATTTGAATTCAAGCCGCTCGTACATGGCATGGAGAACAGTGTTTCTTATTACCTGCAGGTGATGAAACTTGATTCCGTCTAACTCAAGTTCGTTGAGTCTGCGAACGGTTCCCAGCATGTCTTCCCTGCTCTCGCCCGGCAGGCCGTTGATAATATGAGCACAAAGGTAGATGCCTTTTCCCCGGCAGGCGAGGACGGCTGCCTGGAAACAGGCGAAATCATGGCCCCTGTTAATCAGGCTTAAGGTCCTATCATGGGCTGTTTGCAAGCCCAGCTCCAGCCAGAGATGGGTCTCTGCCGCAAGAGAGGCCAACACCTTGAGAACAGCACCCGATAAACAGTCTGGCCGGGTTGCTATGCTGAGGCCGATAATGCCGGGGCAGCCTAGGGCTTCCCTGTACAAGCTCTCCAGGTAACCGGGCTCGCCATAAGTATTGCTGTAAGCCTGGAAATAAGCCAGGTATTTTCCTTCAGGCCAGAAATCCTCTTCCCGCCTTTTTTCCATCCTTGCCTGGAAGGAACGTATCTGCTTCTTAACCTCCCCTGCCGGCAGCAGCGAACCTTCCCGGTCGCCAGTTAAAGCCCTGGGGCTGAAACTCGGATTGTAGCAGTAAATACACCCTCCCTCGGAAATAGTGCCGTCCCTGTTGGGGCAGCTTAAACCAGCATCAAGAGGTATTTTCCGCACCCGGCAGCCGAACTTTTCCTGAAAAAAATCCTTCAGCCTGTAATACCAGCCATAAGAAGGCATAACTGAAGTTCACTCCTCACCGATTAATCAAATAGTGAAATCTCTTTATTTTTTCTTTCTTTGCCGCCTATTACCTGCCTTTATCGGGGGAATAATCTTTGAAGCCTCAAACTATAATTTGCCCGCTTCCTTGCGGGGAACTCTTTAACCTTTGGATAACCCTCCAATACATTACCCAAAACCGTTTTATGCGAATAGACAAGTTTACGATACCAGTCTTTTCTGATATTACCGTAAGCAACACCTGAGAAGCGTCTTTGTCTTTATAGGGCTTCGTATTCATCACCTCTCCACCAAGTAATCTACCAAATTGAGAAGCGTCTTTTGTGGGTAGTGCCGCCTAGCATATGTCTTAACTATATCCAAACCATTTTTCCTCAGCGAAATTGCAGAGTAATGCTTTAGGATTCTCCGCATTAACAGGCGCATCAGGCAAATCTTTGATAACAAGATTCATTATTATCAAGCAGCCAGTTGTCACGGTTAATGCCGGTTATTTTCGCTATCTGCAGCTGCTTGATATGTTACAGTGACTTATTAGTAAATCAGGGTATTTTGCTTTCGACTATGAATCGTTCCCGAAGTGTTAATACAAATGGAATAACGTCCTATTATAAAAAATCCTTAGAACCAATATGATTCTAAGGATACCCTTGCATTGGAGCTGGCAAGGTGACTTGAACACCCGACCTGCTGATTACGAATCAGCTGCTCTACCAACTGAGCTATGCCAGCACATTAG
>CAZYHL010000051.1:0-10243 GCA_964646795.1 uncultured Syntrophomonadaceae bacterium | reverse complement strand
GGAACGTTGTGAAGCAACAGGATATTCACAGCCCTGAAGGTATGTGGGGCCACCCAGACGATTCAGCCTTGTGGCAGGGTGAAAGGAGGTAATGAACATGGAAACATCAGCGGATATTTTAAAAGAGATTGAAAATGTGACAAGGGGTATACCGGAAGGTGAAGAAGAAGCATCATTTGAACAGGAGGCCGATTCTCCCACTGTTTCAGATGATCCGGTCTATACCTATCTTAAAGAGAAGCAAGACCATGAAGCCCTTGTTGAAAGGTGGAGAACTGAAGAGCCGCAGCATATAAAAGAGGTACAAGAGAGAACCGGAGTGATACCCCCGTACAGACCTTTTGAACAATGGGTGCAGGAGCAGGCCGAACCAGTACCACGAGCTGAAATGCAGAGGGCAATCCTGGAGGACATCGACGATCTAAAAAATAGGTACGGTAATGCCACAGACGGTTTTCTGAAACGGTTGCGACGTGGAGAGTTGCAGATGCCGGACGAGTTGTTAGGCGAACCCAATGCTTTGGAACAATTTTTCATCAGTAACGTAACCGACGACGATGCAAAAAAGATGACCACGGAAGAACTGGAAAGGTTTATTACCTCTGCGAATGAAAAACCGCTTCTAACACGCAGCCTTGATATAGCAGTCCCCGAGCGGAAGCCCAAACCACAACCAAGAAAGCAGCAGACCTATACAATGCCGGAATTGACCCAGGATGAACTAAGGGAAGCCTTAACTTGGGCCATACAGAAGAAAATGGGAGGTGGACGGTAATGAGCCGATATCATGACAGTGTAAAGAGACTAAAAGAGAAGGAATTTAGACAGTATGCGGAAAAATATGGAAGCCTTCCCGATGCAGACCTGCAAGCCAAGTTTGATGGCATTATAGACAAGGTGACTGAAAAACGCCATGGCACTTATCTTGAGGAAATTCAGAGAAGATATAAAAAAGAATGGATTGAAAAGGTGATGGACTATGCCAGGAAGTTATCTCCATTGGAACTCAGCAAGCTAACCACCTTTGAGGAACTGGCTATTGAATTCATCAGGAACAATCAAAACAGCGTGACGACCGAGGAAATATCATCCTTTTTCGACAGCAAAGGCAAGGGGAAGCCATTCCTTCCCGACCCGACAGACAAGGAAATCGGAGAGGTTGACTTTGATGAAAATGGAGATGTGATAGAGCGGCATGCAGCACCACAGGTTAAGAAGCAGTCTGAGATTACTTACGAACAGGCAAAACACATGACAAGCGACGAACTGGCAAAAATATTGCCTCATTCTGATTAACGGAGGAAAAACAACATGGCAGATTTACGAAGCATTATAGGCGGAGCATTGGCAGCAGCAGCGACAGGCGACCCCTTCGCATGGCAGAAGAATGAAATGCAACAGATGATGAACAGGGTACAGATGGAAAACGCCACGGAGCAGTTGAAGCTTCAGCGGGAACACCACGACATGGAGAAAAAGAAAATTGATATTGCACTCAAAGAAGCAGAGCGGGAAGGCCAGGGATTTTTTGAACGGCTTGGGCTTATACCCCCTTCAAATCAACCTATGACAGGCATAGAGGGTGATGCTGCACCTATGGCAGGAACAGTCCCACAACCAAACATTCAGGATATTGTCAGGGCAATCTTCAGCAAGGGAACAGGAAGTGATGTAAAAAATATCGGTATTCCTCTTCTGGCAGCAATGACGAAGGATACCAAGCCTGTCACGGTTGGCGGGAGAGGTGTCTATATACCAGGGCAAGGTTTTGAGCAGGCCCCATGGGGTGAAGAAACAGAACCGAAAGCCCCGACCGTTCGCACCTTCACGGAAGGAAACACAACGGTTGATAAACAATGGAACCCCACAACGCAACAATGGGAGCCTCTCTCTTCCGGCCCACGGTACAAACCGGAGGGAGGGCCAAGCGTAGCATCGCAGCGTCATGTCAGCACTGGCTTGAGGAAAGAGTTTAATAACTTGGGACCGGTCAAACAATATCGGCAGGTAGAAGGTCAATTCCAGATTATGGATAAAGCCTATGAGGAATCCAAGAAGAGCGGTAATTTTGTTGCCATAGATCAGGCCCTCATTACGCTTTATAACAAGATGACCGACCCTAATTCAGTTGTAAGGGAATCCGAGTATGTTAGAACGCCCCAGGACATGGCCGCCCTGTCCCGGATCAAGGCGGGCATGTCACGGATCGGTAAAGGTGGAAGGCTTGAACCGGATACCAGACAGGCACTTATGACTATGGCTACAAAGTTCAGGGAAGTCTACTCAGGCAAGTTTAACGACCTGGCCCAGGAATGGCGTGAGTATGCCATAGGGTATGGCGTAGACCCGAACCTCGTTGTAAGCAGTAAGGTTATGGAAAAAGTCAGCGAATCCGGCAAGCCACAGACAATCAACTACAAGGTAGGCGACCTTTACGAAGGCAAGAAGATATTAGGCATTAACCGACAGACACGCCAGTTGAATATTGACGGACTCGGCGTAGTCTCTTATTGAGGTGAAATATGGCATGGGAAGGACAGGCACCAACAGAAATAAAAGTATCAGAATGGGAAGGACAGGCACCGGAAAACAGTTTCTCTTTTTCACAGATGGTATCCAACATACCGTCAAGTGGCGTGGAGTTTTTGAAAAACACGGTTCAACCTCTCCTGCATCCTATCGAGACAGGGAAGACATTAACAAAGACCGGAATAGGATTCATTGAAAAGCTTATTCCTGGAGATCAAGGGCATGAACAGTTTGCAGATAGCATGCTCAATTTCTTTGTAGAGCGGTATGGAGGCATGGACAGGTTTTTGAACACCATACAAAATGACCCTGTTGGATTTGCAGCAGACCTATCAACGGTATTCGGTGGAGCAGGAACAGCACTCCAGGCTTCAAAGATAGGCTTGTTATCCAAGGCGGGGAAAGTGGCAAGCAAAGCGGGGAAAGTGCTGAACCCTGCTATGGCTCCGTTTGAAGCAGCGGGCGGGGTGAGAAAGTTAATCAGCAAGACCGAGATACCAGAAAGCCTCTATGCCAGCACAATGAAAATGCCCCCTGGCAGCCTGGGGGAAGAAGGAAGGGCAAGTGTATTGAAAACCCTTGTAAGAGAGGAACGACTACCTCTTGGAAAGCAAACCCTTGTCAAGGTGAAGCAGATCATAGGCGACCTTGACAACAGGATAACCAAAACCCTTGAAGATTTATCACAGCAGGGCAGCACTGTTGATATTAATGTTGTCGTGAATGCCCTGGACGATTTGAAACAGACCTACAAGAACAGGCCGAACCCGCAACCATACTATGATGCTGTTGACGCTGTGAAAGCTGACTATATCAATCACTCTTTTTCAAGGCAGGGAAAACTTACCCTAACAGATGCACAAGCCTTGAAGAAAGGAACCTACCAGGAGATACAATCCTATTACCTCAAACAGCAGAAACCCGAAACTGGCAGGATAGGCATTCAGAATGATGTTGATGCTGCATCAAAAGCAAAAGCAGCGGCAGCACTCCGGCAAGCGGTATTGGATGAACCTTCTGTTCCACAGGGAATTAAGACCGCAATGAAACGGGAAGCAGGGCTGATGAATGCCAGGAAATGGATAGAACGAGCAACCAACAAAAGCGGGAACCTTGACCCTATATCATTGTCAGGGATGTTATTCGGCGTACTGGCAGAAAAAGGCATTCCAGGTGCAGCAGCCTGGAGAATAGCAGTAAGTCAGCCTGTCATGTCACGGTTTGCAATATTGTTAGGAACGGGATCAGAGACACTTACCTTGCTTGAGAAAGCAGCTATGCCAGGAACAATAGGCATGTTTCAGGCAGGGAGAGCAAAGGCATTGGAAGAGTAAAGCGGGGAATAACTCCACGGTATTTTCCGGTTGTCGTTAAGCAAACCACGAACCCCGCACCCTAATTCCAAAGGGCTCCTTAATCGTGCAAGCATACCGGAACAAGGCCCCTCAGACCAGCCCCTGGGGGGCTACCAAAAAAAGGCTATTGAGGATTGATTGAGACAGCGTTTCTTTTTCTAATGCAATATAAACCATTCATGCTATTGGATATCGTCACTACAGGAAAAGGGGATAGGCTGCAAATCCTTTGTGGGATAGGGTTTAAAGAGGAACCTCCGGGCATGGCCAACATTCGGGGGGAATAGATAGGCCATAAAACACCCGGAGGTATGAGGACTATTTTTTAATTTTCAAAAATGCTTTTATGGCCTGTTCAACAATATCCGATATAGTTGTTTCTTCCCTGGCAGCTTTGATCCTTATCTGTTTAATGAGAACGGGATCCATGACAACAGAAAATATTTTCCGTTTGATACCCTCTTTTGCAGTTTTGGCAACCATACGACCCCCAGACTGTTTTTTTATTAGTATAGCACTAACTAATAAAAAAATAAAATATAGCTTGACATTCAATCCTAATAAACTATAGTATTAATAAAATATAGTTTATAGGGGGTGAACATGGAAACATTAAAGGAACTTTTGGCAACGGCGTTTGTATCATTCTCTTTTGGAGCAATCGGTATTATGTTTGTGGCCTGGTTGAGTTTACTATGGGCGTAAGTGAGCACATGAGAGGTTTATCTGTGGAAGCGGAAAAAATAAAAAGCGATATCCTTTCCGAGTGTAAGATATCCAATACCGTAGATCGGCTTATACTACATACTGGTCTCGAAGCATTGGCCGATATGAGGCGGATAGAGAGGATCCTTGAGAGAAACGGATTGACAATAGGAGACCGGGAGCAGATGCGCGCGCATCCGTTATTGCCACTATTACGGGATTTTCGGGAGCAGTTCTTGACTGTGCTGAAAACATTTAGTGAGATAATAGGGAAAAATAAAAAGGATGATAACATAATATAGAGGCCCGAAGAAATTCGGGCTTTTTTGTTGGCATTATGGCTGTAAATTCAAGCCTGATACTGATTTGAAATGAAGGGAAATATTTTCATAATTTTGCTTGACTTTACATTAATGACATATTATTCTGTATGTCAGGTAGATAAAAAAATCTTACTGGAAGGATTGCAATGAATCTAATCATAAATAACGATACTATCACGGACGAATTAATTAACAGCGATGCGGTCCTTTCCTATATCAAAAGGACAAATGATTCTTACGTTGAACCATCCCGCCAGGGAACACCTAAGGGAGATCCTATCGGATTCGGCAAGCAAAAATATTTGGCTTCATTGCTAAAATTAACCTCATCTAAAGACAAGGAGATCGCCACGAATGTTGGTGTATCTTTTGGCGTAATGCGGAACTGGAGTAGTGAAGAAGAATTTAAAAAGTTAGTGGAAAACCATGTTGATGATTGTTTTTCTTTCCTTTCCAATTGGATAGAACAGTTCTACTCTGTATCGCAGGAGTTAAACAACCAAGAGGCTATAAATCAATTCCCATTAGTTTATGGCAAATACAGGGAGGAGACAAGACCCGATAAGTTGACCGAGGCTCTTGTCGATCATAAAATCGGGGATTCTACAACATGGTTAATTATCATTAACCAGCTTCGTCCACAGTATTATAGTAAGCGATTAATAAAGTCTATTTTCTTACTTTCTATAAATTGGATAAAAGACCGTGTAACGCTACCCATAGGATACAGGCTCTTTGATAAAATATTTCCATTTTGCCTGTCTAAGAAACAGCAGGAGCAACAGGCATTAATCAAGCCTTACCGTGAAATACTCGTAGATATCGCTAATCTCAATGTAGGGCTTGTCCATGAATTGAAAGAGATTTTACACAAGGACACCATTTCCAAAGAAGAACAAGAGTTTATGTTGCTGGCAGTGGAAAATGGAATAGAACCAGCTTTAATAAAAATTGGCGACCAAATAAGGCAGCTTATTGAATCCATGTTGGAACTGAAGGAGTAATTTTTTTTGCTGACATCACTGACATATTTTATTTTATGTCATTGATTAATAAAAGGTGAAGGGAGAATGACTGTGAAAAAAGACATACAACTCAGTAACAAATACCGTGTAACGCTCCTGGAGTACAACGGCATATCAGGTCCACTGGTAAAGGATGATGATGGTTTTCATCGTTGGGAATTCGAGGATACTCCTGAGATTCGGGAGATACTCGGCAGTTTTGATAAGGACCAGCAAATCAACCTGAAGTGTTTCGTTGACCACCTTAGAAAAATCGAAGGTCAACTAAGAAATGCCAGGCTTGAAGGGAAAAAAGGGGAGAGAGAATGGAACAGACAGCAAGAGCGGTAGATAGGGAACGGGAACTTCTTGAACGATACGTATCTGATGGGTATAAGGCTATCCTATGCGTAGGCTATTCCAGAGGGAACAAGGATTATCAAACTGGAAAAATACCTTGCAAGGAAGGTTGGAATGACCCGCATTATGTTCCACCTACAACGGATGAGTGTATAGCCCATTTAAACAGTGGCGGTTGGATAGGACAGGGGCCGCCAGAAGGCGTTATTGTTCTCGATGCAGCTGATACTAAAAATTCGACCGAGGATAAATTTATTCTCGATACCTATGTTGCTTACATAACAAGCGAAAACAGTACACCAGGAAGACATAAGAGTGTAAACGGAGACCATTTTGTATTTAAAGGAAATGGTATCAGCGCCGAAAGTAAAACATTTTCCGCTCTTGGTCTTCCTCTAACCTACCGGACCCATAACAGCCAGATTCTTTTCGAACCTACACCAGGTAGAAAGTGGATAAAGTACGTCCCCACAAAAGACCTTCCTGAAATTCTCTCAGGACTCAGGCCATACGACAAAAAGAAAAAAGACGAGGTATTGAATTGCCTTGTGTATGTTGTGGGAAAAGCATACAGGAGAGGGTTACTTAACGGATGGGAAGACATCGATGCAGCATTTACAGGCTTCCTGGTACAGGAAGGCATAGAGAAAGAACGCTGTCTGGCAGTATTAGAAAGCATATTCTCAGAACGGTATGATGAGAAAAGAAGCGAAAATATCTATGACAGGGCGCTCGAACGGTATAGGACAGGAGAACCCCTTGTGGCTGCGGGCACCTTTGTTGATACCGCAAAAAAGATAGATGATAAAGAATACCCTCTTATTAGGTTCATTAAAGAACTGTCACGATTAAACAAGAAGGGAACAAAGAAAAAAGAAAAAGAGCCCCCCCAGGCCGAATTATTAATCAATATCGGTTCAAGCCTGCACCTATTCCACGATGACACTGGGGAAGCCCATACAGAACTTAATGGTTCTGTTATAAAAATACGAAGTTCATCATTTAAACAGCACCTTGCCCGCGAAATGTGGGCGCTGCATGGAAAAGCGCCGAATAGTGATGCTCTCAATCAGGCTTTGAATGTTCTTGAAGCAAAGGCAAATTTTGAGGGTGAAGAACGAACCCTTCATAACAGGATTGCAGCACATGATGGTTCGTTCTGGTACGATCTCGCAAACGGAAAAGCTGTCAGGATTACATCAAACCACTGGGAGATTGTAGATAACCCGCCTATGATCTTCAGGCGCTATCCTCATCAGCAGCCCCAGGTTATGCCTATCAGCGGGGGGAATATCAATGATCTTTTCAAATTTGCCAATATACCCGATGACGACCATCGTTTATTACTTGCGGTATGGTTTGTCTCTCTGTTTGTGCCCGATATAGGACATCCTGTTATTCACCCTTACGGCGACCAGGGCAGCGGTAAGACTACGTTGTGCAGAAACATTAAGGCGCTTATCGACCCGTCAAAAGTAGATGTTTTTCTCAGTGTAACCGACAGGAATGAAGCTACACAGATCCTCGAGCATCATTATTTTATTCCTCTAGACAATTTGTCTGATATGCCTGGTTGGTTGAGTGACCTTATATCTCAGGCTGTCACGGGTGCAGGTATCAGTAAGAGGAAGCTGTATACAGATGACGAGGATCTCATCTTTCAGATAAAAAGGGCCATTGCCATAGGTGGAATTGGACAAATTATCTATAGACCCGACACCATGGATAGATCAATTCTGTTCAAGTTGTCGGAAATTAGCGAAGAACAACGCATACCAGACCAGAAACTGAAAAAAGAGTTTGAAAGGATCCGGCCCTATTTGGTTGGAACAGCCTTTGACATCCTCTCTAAAGCCATTGCGATTTATCCGACCATCGAATTAAAGCGGCTTCCCAGGATGGCAGACTTCACTCTCTGGGGGTGTGCGATAACCGAGGCCATGGGTATTGATAGGCAGAAATTCCTTGATGCTTACGGTTCAAATATTGGAGATCAGCATAGAGAGATAATCGGCGGGAACACCCTTGCCCAAGCTGTCATTGCGTTTATGGATGATAAATCCGAGTGGGAGGGTACAGTAGGGGAACTGTTTGAAAAACTTCACGAGATAGCAAACCCTAATAAAAATGACCGTAGTTTTCCAAAAGCATCCAACAAAATACGCCATGCTATAGGCCGGATAAACCTGAATTTAATCAAGTTTGGTGTGAGGATTACGTTCTCCGAATATGACACCAAAAAAGGAATGCCTGTTACAATCAAAAAGGTGCCCATAAAAAAAGACCATAAAAGTATAGGCACCGTATGGGCACCCGAAAAAACCAATGATATCAATGAGTGTGCCCATAGCGCCCATGGTGCCCATAAAATCGCTACTCTTTTGGAAGACACTAAAAATGATGAAAGTTATTTCATCCACGAGGAAGATGATTTTACACCGAGATTACCGGATGATGCTCACAATATCGGACGGATGCCGAAAGGGGGTAACGCATGAGGCATTACTATGAAGTTAAAAAAACACTCTTCGACAGGAACAACAAAATCTATCCAGATAATTATATATGGACAGAAAGGCCAGCATCAGTATCGGCGCTCTGTCTAAGTGGACACCTGGAACAGTCAAGAATAGTTACCCCGTCAGCATCATGCAGGTGGTGTAATTCCAACGAATACTGGCTGAACTATCGGAAGCTGTTTATCTGCAAGAAATGTTATCCACCACAATCTTTTCCTGATGAAGAAATGCAAAGGGTATATGACACCTACACGGTTGAAAAGGATAAGGAATGAGTAATCCACGTGACATCCTGAATCAATGGGTATCGGAAGCAAGGGAAGTGTTTGTGGATATAACCGTGATGGATTGTTTGCCAGCTATAGTTATTAATACAACGAGGATTGTTTCAAAGAAAGATACTCAATCTCGTGTGAAAAAGGCAAAACGTAAGAGCCAACATAAAAATCAGGAGATATTGATTTAGTGTTGAACCAAGGCACCCATAAAGATACAATTACCCTCAATGACTTTTATGAGGAGGTATCTAAAATGAAGGGTGCGCTCTGTTGCCAGAAATGCGGGCGTAAGAGATATACAAGAAGCTGTCCGAGTTGTGGGTATGATGCCGTTTATATCAGGATTAACTATGATGGAAAACGATGGACATTCTTTAAAGATGAACATGGGAAAGCCTTCTCTTATAAGACAGGCAAGAAGACCTGGGAAGACATCAACCGTGACATTGAAAAGAATTGTTTTAGGCCACAGGACTATATTCCACAAGCATTACAGGAAAGACAATTCTCTACAGCCTTCGAGAGGTTTATTGAAAAGAGGGTGCAAGAGGGGAAGATGGCTCCGAGTACAGAAGGCAGCTACAGAAGCTATCTGAGGAAGCATTTTGAACCTTATTTTGGTGATATGCCTGTAACAGATATCAGACTAAAACACCTTGATGGATTTATAACATCGAGAGAAGGGTTATCTTCGAAGTACAAGAAGAACCTCTTAACAGCATTACAAGCTTTATTCTCCTGGCTTGTGAGATGGGGTGAAATAGAGAAAATGCCTATTATGCCGGATATAGGCCCCGTTGACAGTAAGCCTGGTATCGCAATCCAGAGAATGACACAGGCAGAGATCCTTGGAAGGATACCACAGGAACATAAAGCTCTTATCGAGTTTATGTTTGAAAGCGGGCTCCGACCATCAGAGGCCATTGCCTTAAAGACGGTTGATTACGACAGGGAAAATAAGGCTATCCTTGTTAGAAGAACATACTCCAGGGCTACTTTACGAGAAACAACAAAACAGAAGAAAATGAGATGGTTAGCGCTCTATGGAAAAACGCTGCAAATCATCGAGGCCTATTGTGCAAACAGAATTGGTGATGGTTTTGTTTTCATCAATCCTGTAACAAAACAGGGTTATAGATATGAGTTCGTCAGAAAGCTATGGCGCAAGTA
>CAZYHL010000050.1:0-10278 GCA_964646795.1 uncultured Syntrophomonadaceae bacterium | reverse complement strand
GTCATGCCAACGGATTTAAGCATGGCAAACTCCCGCCGCCGCAAGGCCACATTAGTGCTGATGGTATTAAAAATATTGGTTACTCCTATTAAGGTAATCAGGGAGAGAAAGCCGTATAAAAAAATGGATATTATAATTTTCATCCTGTTAACATTTTCATTTTCAGCCCTGATATCATATACATATGCCTTTTGTCCAGATACCATCTCCCGTATTTTCTCAGCAACCTCTTCATTATTATCAGACTTAATAAACAATGTCGCGGTGTTCGCATTCTCTTGGCTAATCTCATGGAGATTAGGCTTTATGGCTTCATAAACAGCATCAGATATAACAATTCTAACCAGCCACATACTCTGGTTTGAAAGGCCGAAGGGAAGACTGTCCGTGACGGCGCCAATTCCCAATGCAAAACTAAAAGGACTATCCTCATTACCTTCCTCGTCATACTGTTGGTCCGTTAATAAAAGCTTTTCCCCTTTTTTCATATTCATTGGCTCATATTCACTAAATTTTTTACCGTTATAAGCGGCATTCTTATTGACCAGTATCCCTCTTATTTTAGTGGTATCCTGATAGTCTTCCATATTTAAATTGTTTTCCTCGATATAATTCTCAAATTCTGCCTCTCCTAAGGTCATTAAGACAAAATTCCCCCTGTATTCCCCCTGTTCATTTTTGAATAGGGGGTCTAAATCAATATAGTCCTGGAGGTAGGGACTAAATTGGGATTTTTCCATCCCGTGGACATAAGCGAACATCTCCCTCACCTCGGCATACCTTTCTACTCCCGCCAATGCAGCTACCCTACTAAAAAAATTTTCTTTTTCCTCTGGAGATAAATCGTATGTCCCCACCTCAATATCATGGAGGGTTTCTCCATAGTATAAATTGCTGCCCATAAATCCGTAGGTCATAAAAGACGAAAAGGAGATGAAAAGTAATATGCTGATAAAGAGAGAAAATACCGTTGCGCGATACCTTTTCCGGTTGCGTTTTAAGTTTTTTAAGGCCAGCTCGCCCTCAATGCCGAAGAAAAACCTGGTGAGCCTTGACGTTTTGATTGCTTTGCCTTTAATCTTAATATCTGTATTCAACCTGATGGCATCGATAGGAGAGATCTTTGCCGCCCTTCTGGCCGGAAGGAAAGCGGATAAGAATATCACCAGGCCGACAAAAAATACCGTAACAACAATAACCCAAGGGGCTATAACCATCTTTAAGGCAATATTTTCAGCATACATGGCCTCCACAAGCAGATTGTTGACTATTTTAAGAGTTATACCGATGCCTAAAGCGCCAAAGAGAATCCCTAGGGGCAATCCTAAAACACCGATAATAATCCCTTCAAAAAACACAGCTCTTCTTATCTGCCCCGGAGTGGCCCCGACACTGGCCAGCAAACCAAACTGTTTTTTCCGCTCACTAACAGATATTGCAAAGGCATTGTAAATCACCGTTACCGAACCCACCACTACTAAGAGAATAATTATCAAAGCGATACCTTGAAAAGTATTGTTAAAATTAACATTCCGGGAAATGCCCATCCACCGCAAGAGTTCATTATTGTAACTAACCGTATCCGCACCTGCAGTAGCGGCAATATCCGGCACTAACTCAAAAATTTTTTTAGGGTTCCTTGCCAGGATAGATACATTTATCAAGTCTGTTTCATTCAGGCTGCTTTGATCAAGATAGGCAATTGCAGTAAAACCCGGATTATTGTAGCTTTCAAAAAGGGGCTTGGTTATAACCCCGGTGATAGTATAACTTCCGGCAGTAAAAGGCTCAAGCACTTCTTCCTCATAATATGTGTTGCTTTGGCCTAAATCCTCGCCATTATTGGTTCTGTTTCCAATGTCGAGGTTGATAGTTTGCCCAACCTGATATTCCACTCCTCCCCGGGATAAGATTTCTTCCGAGATTACAATCTCGCCGGCTATTGCCGGGAAACGCCCTTCTTTAAGAGTGACGGGCATATTTTCAAAGGCAATACCGTCGTACTCCTTGACGAAAAGATAAGGCTTACTTTCATCCTTGGAACCATCTAGATAAGCGTACCCCAAGTCCCTGCTGAACATAGTTTTTTCGGTATAATTATGAGCGGAAATGTATTTTGTGTTTTCACTGCTAACTTGATAAAAAGTAGCATGATAATTGCCGTCAGTCTGGATTGCACTCTGAATAAAAAGATCCTGAAAGCTTGAGGCAATAGCGGCTACTCCAAAAATCATGGTGCAGGAGAGAATCACGCCGATAATAGTGACGACGGTACGTTTTTTATTTAGCTTTAAGCTTCTGATGGTTAGGCTCTTTAACAAATTCACCGCCGGATCACCTCATCTTTAACAATCCTGCCGTCTTCTAAAGTGATAATCCGATCAGCCTGAAGAGCGATTTCATGATCATGGGTTATAATGATTAGGGTCTGCTTGTACTTTTTATTGGAGTATTTTAAGAGATCAACGATTTCCCTGGAATTTTTACTATCCAAGTTACCTGTAGGTTCATCGGCCAGCACCAGGGCAGGACGGGTAATAAGGGCTCTGCCAATAGAAACCCGCTGCTGCTCTCCTCCTGACAGCTCATTGGGAAGGTGATGGATTCTATCGGTTAAGCCCAGGGTTTTAAGAATCTCCTCCAAATATTCCTTTTCTACTTTCCTGTCATCTAACAGGAGGGGAAGAGTTATATTTTCTTCCACATTTAAAATAGGTATTAAATTATAGAATTGATAAATAAGACCTATCTGACGCCGCCTGAATATAGCGAGGTTAGTTGTATTAAGCTTGTATACATCCGTATCTTCAATAAGAGTCTTACCGCCGCTGGGGCGGTCAACCCCTCCTATAGTATGTAGCAGAGTAGACTTTCCAGAACCTGAAGGGCCGATAATAGCAACGAACTCTCCTTTATCAATACTGAAAGAAACATTGTCTAAAGCCTTCACCTCTGTAGTGCCTTTCCCATAAGTTTTCGATAGGTTTTCTACTCTTAATATTTCCATGCCCCTTACCCCCTCTCTCATGATGTTCTTATTATATCTGCTAAAAGTGACTCCCCGGTGACATTCCCGGTGACAATTTAGTCATATAAGAGGCTGGAAAAACTTGATAGTGAAGGTGGAGCCTTTACCCCTTTCGCTTTTTACGGTAATATCTCCACCCTGTTTTAACACTATGGCCTTGGCCATAGCCAGGCCAATACCTACGCTGTCACCGCCGGCATTTTTCCCTTTGTAAAAGCGATTAAAGATATATGGGATATCTTGTTTATCGATACCCACTCCGCTGTCTGAGACAGTAATAACTGTATAGATAGGATTGACGGCATAGGTAAGATTAATCAACCCCTTTTCGGGAGTATGCTCAATGCAGTTTTTTAATATATTTATTAAAGCCTCGCAGGTCCAGTTAAAATCTCCTGTAAAAGCCACATTATCATCCCCTTGGACACGAACTGCCAGCCTTTTTATATCCAATGGGATTTCTAAGGATTCCAGGGCCCTTTGGGTCACTTCTTTTAAATTGACGCTTTCTTTTTTTATGGTAACAGTGCCGGCATCAAGCTTAGATAGTTTCAGAAGTGATGAAACCAGCCATTCAATCCTCTTCAGCTGGGAATCCATTTTTTTAAGAAAATTTTTTCGGGCCACAGGGGAGGGTTCATTATGTAATAAATCTCTTAACACAAATAAAGATGTCATGGGTGTTTTAAGTTGATGGGATATATCCGCCAGGGATGCCGCCAGGGCTAATTTGTCATGCCGCAAAGTCTCTCCTTGCTCTTTAAGGGTGGTTGTGATTTTATATATCTCGTTTTTCAGAATACTAATATCACCCTCATTATTATCACGAATATCCAGGGGGTACTTTCCGCCGGCTATTTCCCTGGTATATTCGGTAATTTGGTTAATGTCGCTGTACTGTTTTTTAAGAAACTTAGAAAATATAAGGGAAAAAGTGCCGCAGGAAATAGCAGCCAATAATAAAAAAAAGACCATATTTTTTTGAAATAGGTTGGCCGTGGCGTTAATGCCGGGAAGAATTTCCCTTGACTCGAGGCCGTATTTTTCGAGAATAGCCTCGCCTTTTAATATTGATTCCCTGTTTGCCTGGCCAATCTCCGCAATTATAGCTTCCTCGGCTTCAGGATATTTGTCTGTAATAGCTCCCACAATGGCTGCATTGTTCCGGTCCATAGCAGTATTAAAATGCCTTAAACTTAAAAAACATAAGGCGGAAGCCAAAACCAAAAGCAGCACAGAAGCCAGGCCCAGAAAAGAAAATAACTTTGCCGCTTCCGGATTTCTCATCAGCTTCATCTAATCAACCACCTTATAGCCGATGCCCCGGACAGTTTTTATGATTTTAGGCTCTGCCGGATTTTCTTCAATCTTTTCCCGCAGGCGTTTTATATAGACTGTCAAAGTGTTGTCGTTAATAAAATCACCGGCCACGTCCCAGATGCTTTCAAGGAGCTGATTCCTGGTGAGGGTTTGCCCCTTGTTCCCCGCCAAAGTTAATAAAAGCTTGTATTCCAAGGCGGTAAGCGGCAGGGGTTCCCCCCTTTTATAGACCCCGGCTTCAGCAGTATTAATTATTAGTTCGCCTAAAGCTATCTCTTTGATATGGTTAGGCTGATTGTTGTACCGGCGCAGAACACTCTTGATGCGGGAGATAAGCTCTCTTACCCTGAAAGGTTTGGTAATATAATCATCCCCCCCTAAATCCAAGCCCATAACCACATTTACTTCCTCGTCCCACGCCGTCAGAAAAATAACAGGCGTTTTCCCTTTCTCCCTGACCAACTTACACAGGTCAAAACCATTTCCATCGGGAAGGGAAATATCTAAGATAACCAAATCAAAAACTTTTTTTCGGAGGACTGCCTTAGCGCTGTGGGCATCATTGCAGACGTCGGCCTTAAAACCCTCTTGTGTAAGCGAATATTCCACACCCATAGCCAGGGTTTTATCATCCTCCACCAGCAAAATACTGCTCAAAAAAACCACCTCCGGGGTAAATAATAGTGCCGCGAACTATCCCCACAAAATAAAGGGGGTCTTTCACCCTGCTTTTAAAATCACATCATTCACCTAGCTAAGTTCAAGGGCACCCGTGTAGAGCTGATAATACTTTCCATTCTCTTTTAGCAGCTCCTCATGAGTCCCTCTTTCAATAATTCTTCCTTTTTCAAGTACCATAATCACATCCGCATTCTGAACTGTTGATAACCTGTGAGCAATTACAAATACGGTTCTTCCTTTCATCAACGCATCCATTCCTTTTTGAACAATAGCTTCAGTCCTCGTATCTATCGAGGATGTCGCCTCATCCAAGATCATGACCGGTGGGTCGGCAACAGCTGCTCTTGCAATGGCCAAGAGCTGTCTTTGCCCCTGAGAGAGCCCGTCGCCATCCCCTGAAAGGACGGTATTATATCCTTCTGGGAGCATTCTAATAAATCTGTCTGCGTTAGCCAGCTTAGCTGCCTCCACGCACTCCTCATCCGTCGCATCCAGCCTTCCATATCTAATATTATCCATAACAGTTCCGGAAAATAAATTTACATCCTGAAGAACAATACCAAAGGATCTCCTCAGGTCGGATTTTTTAATTTTATTGATATTAATATCATCATACCTGATTTTTCCGTCCGCCAAATCATAAAATCTGTTAATTAGATTGGTAATGGTTGTTTTGCCGGCGCCTGTAGCACCAACAAAGGCCACCTTTTGACCTGGCTTTGCATAAAGGGATATATCGTGGAGAACCAGCTCGTTATCTTTATAGCCGAAATCCACATTAGAGAAGCTTACCTCTCCCTTGAGCTCCGTGTAGATAGTGGCCCCATCCTCATGCGGGAGTTTCCAGGCCCACAACTCTGTCCGGTGGTCCGCTTCCATCAACTCACCATTCTCATATCTGGCATTGACTAGAGTCACATAACCCTCATCTGACTCAGGTTCTTGATCCATCAAATGAAATATTCTTTCCGCCCCTGCAATGGCCATAACAACGGCATTAAGCTGCTGAGAGACACGAGCAATTGGCTGGATAAAGTTTCGGGATAATTGAAGAAACGAGGCAATCACACCAAGAGTTATAACACTTACTCCTGTAATGCTGACATTTTGAATTCCTTTAACTGCTAATGCACCTCCCACAACCGCAAGAAGAACATACAATACGTACCCAAGATTCATCATAATAGGCATAAAAATGTTTGCATATTTGTGTGCTTTGGTTGAATTTTCGCAAAGAATCTCGTTCTGCTGATCGAAAGTATTTTTAACTTCTTCTTCATGATTAAATACTTTTATAACTTTCAAACCATAAATCATTTCTTCAATATATCCATTCAAATCCCCAAGGGATTTTTGCTGCCTAATAAAATACTTTCCACTTTTACCTGCAACTATCTTAACAACTTTAAGGGGAATAAATAAAAACAAAAGGACAAAAATACTCATCCAAATACTTAAATACATCATAGAAACCATAACAGTTACAATTGTAACCGCAGACGAAAAAAAATGCGGAAGAGTTTGAGAAAACATCTGCCGAAGAGTATCGATGTCATTTGTATAATGGCTCATAATGTCTCCGTGACTGTGGGTGTCGAAATACCTGAGGGGAAAACTCTGCATTTTATAAAACATTTCGTCTCTTATTTTTTTCAATACACCTTGAGATATACTCACCATCATCCTGTTGTAAAAAAGTGATGACAGCATACCAACGATATAGATGCAAGCCATGACTAATAATATTCTAAAAAGTCCTGAAAAATCAGGCGCAGCTTCCATCAACAACGGAGTGATATGGTCATCAATAAGCGTTTTCAAAAACAAAGACGATACCGCTGTGGCAATCGAACTGGCCATTATTAAAATGCCGACTAAAATCAATCTTGATTTATATTGGCTAAGATATGACAGCAATCTTTTCACTGTATTCTTATTTATATTTTTCATATCAGCCGCTATCATACCATGAGACCTTGCTTTCCCTGGGCTAGGCACTGGCCAACCCTCCTTTCACCTGTGAATCATAAACTTCTCTATATATTTGGCTTGTTTGGAGGAGCTCCTCGTGTGTGCCTGTTTCAACGATTCTCCCACTATCCATTACAATAATTTTATCGGCCTCCTGAACTGAGGAAACTCTCTGTGCAATGATAATTTTAGTTGTACCAGGTATTTCTTCTAATAAAGCTTTTTTAATTAACGCATCTGTCGCAGTATCAACAGCACTTGTAGAATCGTCCAAGATCAAAATTTTAGGTTTTTTGAGAAGCGCTCGGGCAATTGTAAGTCTCTGCTTTTGACCTCCGGAAACATTGCTTCCTCCCTGTTCAATGCGAGTGTCATACTTTTCGGGAAATTCCTCAATGAACCGGTTTGCTTGAGCGGTAGCAGCAATCCTTTTGATTTCTTCATCGCTGGCATTTTTATCTCCCCACTTCAGGTTTTCCTTTATCGTCCCCGAAAACAGCGTATTTTTCTGAAGAACAACCGCAACCTGGTCTCGCAAGGTCTTTAAATCGTATTCTCTTACATCTTTACCGCCAACTTTCACAACACCTTCCGTTGAATCATAGAGCCTCGGAATAAGTTGAATAAGACTTGTCTTTGACGAACCGGTACCTCCGATAATCCCTACCGTCTCACCACTTTCAATTTTCAGGTTTATATCTTCTAATGTATTTCTATCAGCTTTAGCGGAATAACGGAAACTCACCTTCCTGAATTCAATGCTGCCGTCTGAAACCTCAAATATCGGGTTTTTACTGTTCTTTAGATCGGTTTTTTCTTCTATTATCTCAACTATTCTTTCCGCTGAAGCTTTGGAAATGGTTATCATTACAAATATCATCGACAACATCATGAGACTTATAAGTATTTGCATAACATATGTCATAAGGCTCATAAGTTGCCCGGTAGTAAGACCAAAGGCATCATTATTTCCCGAAGCCACTATAGCTCTGGCGCCAAACCAAGATAAAAAAACCATTGTGCTATACATACAAAATTGAATAAGAGGCATGTTGAAAGCAAGAATTTTTTCTGCTTTAGAAAATTTTTCGTATATCTCTTTAGATATATCTGAAAACTTTTTTCTTTCGTAGTCTTCCCTGACAAAAGCCTTTACTACTCTTATCCCTCTCAAATTCTCCTGGACTACACTGTTTAACTTGTCATAGGTTTTAAACACCTTCCTGAATAAAGGATGCGCGTTCTTAATAATAAAGAAAAGTCCCACACCCAATATAGGTATAACACCTAAAAATATCAGAGATAGTTCTCTGTTTATTCTAAAGGCTGCAAATAAAGTAAATATCAACATAAAAGGACTTCTTGCAGCCATCCGCAGGATCATTTGATATGATTGTTGCACATTTGTAACATCCGTTGTCAATCTTGTGATAATACTTGACATGGAAAACTTATCAATGTTTGAGAAAGAAAAACTTTGAACATTATGGAACATATCTTTTCTTAAATTTTTAGCAAATCCGGCCGCAGCTATGGCCCCGCTGTTTCCAGAAAGAGCACCAAATAATAAAGACATAAATGCTGCCGCTAACAGAAAAACTCCGAGTTTGAAAATAACAGCCATGCTCCCCGCATCAATTCCTTTATCAATCAAATCTGCCATAATTAAAGGAATTACCACTTCAAAAAACACTTCACCCATTACAAATATCGGTGTTAAGATTGAGTGCGTTTTGTATTCTCTGATACTTTTTATCAAGGTTTTTATCATTCTATCCCTTCCATCCCCATTAATTGAATATCCATCCCTATGGATTTATGTTTCGTAATTATTCTTCCAGATAATATTATATCTCAAAAAGAGTGCAAGATAAGGACACATCAGTTATTGTTGTGCTGAAAACACAAAACATAACCAAAAGAGTGCCTGATCCTGCAAGAATAGTATAACTCTAAACATGTGATTTCGGCAATCCCCTAAAAACTTCCCTTGTTTTCCCTCGATTCACCCGGAAAACTCCGAAAAACTTTTTGTTTCAAACCTTTTCATAACAAAATAATACCGTCTGCTGTAAAAATAATAGACGGCATCCCTTTCGGCTAATCTATTTCTCCGCAAGAACATCAATTCTGTTTGTCCATACATACCCTGTAAATCCATCAGGGATATTAGCCAGTGATTCCATTGAATCAAAACCTTCAGACCATTTTCCGTTTCCTGCCACAATAACAACTTGTGTATTTACAGATGTCATTCTCTCGCCGAATTTAATTGGCCACCCCCACAAATATTTAGCATATGACAAAGGGATGTGAAGCTCCATATTATGAATTTCTTGAGGTATATATCCCGTCCAACCCAATAATTCATAATAAAGCAGTGCCTTTTTTAATCTTTTAACTGATAAAACACGCATTGTCTCACACCGTTCACGCAAATATGCAAGTCCCTCTTCATTTCCGTATACCGTTATTTGGGATAATCGCTTTGGCGTCATAATTTCCAGATAGGTCCATAATATCATAGCTGTTTCAACGTTGCCATCCTTCATATGAATCAGCAATTTCTTATCAGGGAAGGCCTCTAATACTTCCCTGAGCTCCGGCATCAAGCCAACTCCCTTGCCTCTGAAAGGATATGTTTTACCGGCGTCTGCAGTGTATCCATAACCGATATCAAGCTGACGCAGTTCTTCCATTGTATACTCAGAAAGACAACCCTCCCCATCTGTTCGCATTGATAAGTCATAATCGTGAAAAACAGCTAGTTGGCCATCCTTTGTCAACTGGATATCCAATTCAACAATATCTGCTCCGTATGCAAATGCTACTGCCATTGACGCGATCGTATTTTCCAAATATTCATGCTCCGGCTCATAGATTATTGCAGCAGTATTGGTATCCCATTCTACTTGCGAAATATCAAAGGTTTGAGCCAGGCCTCTATGGGCGAGCAATTTGTATGTTCCCTTTTTAGCTGCAAACAAACTTGTATTGTTAAGCCAGATGAATAATACTAATGAACCCAAAAACCCCAAAACAAACCAGCTTTTTTTTCTCTTTTTTCCCATGCTTTCACCCGCCCGTTATTAAATGAAATGGTTTTTATTATATTCTATTTTACACCACTTTCCCCTAGGGAGACCGGTTTCAAACTTTTTAGATGCCCTTGTTTAGTGATATTTGTGATTGAGCTTTTCAAAGTTGTCTTGTCGACATCGATAATCCGCCTGCGTTCTCTGATTATCAATGTTTAAATATTAATATTTGTTTATCAA
>CAZYHL010000049.1:0-10334 GCA_964646795.1 uncultured Syntrophomonadaceae bacterium | reverse complement strand
CTCTGATGGTACCCGGCGCCGCTTCTAACGGATTTGTTTTGCCCATCATCTCTCGGGCTGTCTTAACTGCTTCCAAACCTTCCCATACCATAGCCACAACCGGCCCTGAGGTAATGAAATCAACCAATTCGTCGTAAAAAGCTTTTCCTTTATGTTCCGCATAATGCTTGGAGGCAAGTTCGTTACTTATCTGCAGCAGTTTTAAACCCACAAGCTTTAAGCCCTTCTCCTCAAAACGGCGAATGATGCTGCCAACCAGCTTGCGTTGGACACCATCAGGCTTAACCATTAAAAATGTTCTTTCAATGTTCATTTGATTTTCCTCCTTTAAAAAAGTGATTAACGGGTTGTTAACATTAAAAGACGGGATAATAGCATCATTTTTTACCTACCTAAAATAAACATTAACTTAAATTTTAGCAAACATCAACATATTGTCAATGCTAAAAGGTTTTTAGATTATAGTTTCTTTTTTTCCTGACTCAGGTATTTGGTCACAAGCCTGCGTTTAAAACGATAAAGCAGTTTAACCAAGTCTTCGCCGGCAAAATACATGAACAAAGCGTTTCCGAAGGAATGCATAAGATCCGCCCAGAAGCTAGTGATATGAGTCAGCATAAAGGATCTGAAAGTAAGGGGATAAACAAAGGCCAGCCAATGCCAGGTATTTAAAATCCAACCAAATAAAAACCCCCAGCAAAAAGCTAAAAGTACCATGCCGATTTTAGGAAACCGCTTCCAGCTCCTTTTACCTGCCACCCCGCCGCAAATACCTGCCAGCCCCCAGGCTATCATCTGCAGAGGTGTCCACGGGCCTTGTCCCAGAAAGATATTGGATACCAGGGCGGCTAAGGTCCCCACAATAAAACCAGAAACGGGGCCAAAAACAAAACCCGAAATCAATACCAAAAATGTAGTTGGCTGGAGAGAAGGAACAACGGCAAAAGGTACTCTGCTTAGGCCTGCTAATGCCGCCAGGTTTGCAATTAAAGCAATTTCTTTTGCCGAGGTCTCTCTTTTTTCAAACCAAAGGAAACCTAAACAAAGCAAAATAATAATAAGCAAAATACTGTATAATGGCCAGTTATTTAACAAAATAATTACCTCTTATTCTTGCAGCGCAGTGTCCTTAAACTGTTCATTGCATTCCGCGAAAAAGGATAATACTCTCCTGCCTTCTTCCACTGTCATCACTCCGGGGTATATACCCTTAAACATCCGGTTGACCTGGGGCGAATAATACATAGATGCCTCAAGAACTACATCTTTAGGACCGTCTGCAATAATTTCTCCGTCCGCCATCATAACAATCCGGCAGGCCGCTTCAGCGGCAAATTCTATATCATGGGTTACGATCAAAACAGCCTTGCCTTGTTTTTTTAGTTCGTGCAGCAGTAAACTCAGCCGGCGCTTAAGCTCGATATCCAAACCTCTTGTAGGTTCGTCCAGAAGCAATACTTCAGGATCAGGCGCCAGAACGGTGCCTAAGGCAACTCTTTGTTTTTCTCCTCCCGACAAGTCCCTAGGGTGCTTGTCCCGCAATGATGCTAATGCTAATAAATGCAGCAATTCCTCCACTCTCTTCTCAGGGTTTAGGCCCCTGGATTCCAGGCCGTAAGCCAATTCGGCAGCTACTGAATCATTGAAGAGATAATCCTCCGGGTTTTGGGATAAAAAGCCTATGCTGTCCGAACGCGCCTCTGCTTTCGTTGAAGTTATATCATTACCGCGCCAAAGAATTTTTCCCTTTTGGGGCCTTAACAAGCCGTTTATGTTTTTTAACAGGGTTGTTTTGCCGGTACCATTTTCTCCCAGCACCACGGTAACTGTGCCTGCGAAAAGTTTCAGATTAATTTTTTTCAGGCACAAACCGTTTCCGGGATAGGCAAATTGAAGATTTCGCACTTCTAAACATAAATTATCCTTTTCAACACAATTTGCTTCTTTAACCGCAGTTTTCCCTAATCCGCGCAGGGCGCTTCCTTGATTACCTTTTATCTTTTTTAACCGTTCCCTGCCTTCTTTTATGGATAATGGCGGTTCGTCGCCGGTAATACCTTTGAATACTCTGGCTGCCGGAGGAATAAACCAAGACGTTCCTTCGTCTGCCAGCCCGGCTACCAGCCGCGGCGAACCCTTGAGGGCCACCCTGCCTTTTTCCATAATTATTACTTTATCGGCTAAATGGAAACAGCGGTCAATCCTCTGTTCGACAAGCAACACCGTCAAGCCCCATTCCTGATTAAGCCTCTGGACAAAAAACAAGAAATCCTGAGCCGCAACAGGATCCAGTTGGGAGGTAGGCTCATCCAAAAGCAGCACCTTAGGATGCATAGCGATGATGGCAGCCAAGATAACCTTTTGTTTTTCTCCTCCCGAAAGGTTATAGATAGCCTTCTGCCGATAAGGCGACAAACCGAAAAGAGCCAGCGCTTCCGCAGCCCGACGCCGCATTTCCGGCCGGGGAATGCCTGTGTTTTCCATGCCGAAGGCGATTTCCTGCTCGACAATCGTCATTATTGATTGCTGTTCTGGATTTTGAAAGATAATGCCTATCTCCTGCGCCAACAATTTTTTATCCCATTGATTGAGGGATTTTTCCTTGTAGGAGATCTCACCGCCGAAACGGCCGCCATAAAACTCCGGCAGCAATCCCGCCACGGTCTTTAATAAAGTAGACTTGCCACAGCCTGAAGATCCGGTCAGGAAGATAATTTCGCCTTCGTTAACCTTTAGATTTACATCTAGCAGCGATGCCTTTTCCGCTTCCGGGTAATAATAGGTCAGATTTTTGATTTCAATAATTCCCATTTTTCGTACCCCCAGGCTGCCGCCGCCGGTACCAGCAAAAATAAGAATACCAGCAGGCTAATTATTAAGTTTGTCCGGGTTATGATGCCACTATCAATAACCGGGAAAAAATTGATTGCCCCGTTCCCGTGCCGCAAACTCCAGGCGGCTATTGCTATGCCGGCCATAGCACCGGCTATTACCAATATATCGAGGATTTTGATACTGAAAGTAAAATACCTTGTTCTTACCCCCTGCCCAAAAGCCCTTGCCTGAAGACTTTCACCGATGTTAAAGCTGTCTTCCAGAGAAGAAAGCAGGACAACTTTAACTAGGGGGATTCTGCTGCTTAGCCGTTTCATGTAACCGCCTTGATGAAAACTAATGCCGCGGCACTGCTGGATCTCCGCCGCCCGCTCCAATCGCTGGGCAAGATAAGGTATCGACTTGGTGGTTAAGGAAACAAGTAAGGTTGAACGGGGTAAAATTCCGGCGAATAATGAAAGAGCGCTGTCAGGATTTAAAACTAAGCTTATAAAGGCAAATACTGAATATATTATGATAAGCCTGAGGCACATCACCAGAGAAAAAGCCACTGCTTCCAAAGTTATCTTGACCCTGCCCAGCAGAGGCAGTGAGAAGCCCTGCCAAAGGATTGTTCGGCCCATATTATTCACCAGCAGGTTTATGCAAAATAGTAAAGCTGCCATCATAAGCAAATATTTTAAATTACCGCACCAGTCTCTTTGTCCGCCCGCGGCGAATATGCAGCAAAGCACTCCTGCCATGATTGCCAGCAGGTACAAGGGGTTATTAACAAGCAGGGAAGCTGTAACCACTGCCGCAAGATAAACCAGCAAAGCGGCCGGGTGCAGCCGGTACAACATTGAATTCCCCGGTTTATAGGCTAACAAGGCGTAACCTCCTAATTGGGGAGTCTAACAATCTTTCCTTCCTTTATTAATAAGCCGAAAGTCCCGGCAATTGACTCCGGGTCATTCATTAGCGTTTGCAGTGTTGTTTCCAGGGAGGGGAGATCCAAAGCAGTAATAAGCCAGATAGGACGTGCATCTCCCAAGCCCGCCGCCGTTGCTAAAACAGCACCGTCACTTTTACCGGAGGATTCTTTTATTTGGCCGTCCAGATCATAAGCAAAAAAGCCCTGCGGTTTTAGTTCGGCAAACCAACCCGCTTTGGACCTGTTAGCCTGAATATCTGTCCAGTATGAGGATTGGGCCAATTCATCCCAGCAAGCGATCACCAGTGTGATTCCGTCGGGATGAGAAACCAAGGCCTCCTCATAAGGTTTTATTTCAATTTTTTTCACTCCGGCCTCTTTGAGGAATGACTCCATCTCCCGGGCCGGTTCAAAACAGTTTTCACCGGCAAGAATTACCGTCCCCGGGTTTTTCCCCATGTAACCATTTATAAAAGGCTGCGGGAAGGCACCAGTAACAGCCGGAGTAAAATAACCCTCATTCCATAAATGATAATCCCACCAGAGCACATCGCCGTCTAAGGGGTAATAATCGGCGGCGCTGACAGCGGTAATGATGCCGTTGGCATAAAAAAACCAGTCATGCCTGGTCTGACCCTGGACGCTGTTTAACAGTCCTTCAATCCCGGTTACAAAACGGCCGCCATAACCTGTCTCAACCTTAAGCTCCGCCTGCAAAACATCGAGAACCGCTTGGCCGGGATCCACTTCGACTTCTTCGTCAAAAAGAAGCGTTGTCCCAAAATCCCTGGTTACAAGAAATTTTACCTTGCCTCCTGTTGCGGTGCCGCTATGGCAACCGGAAGCAGCAAAAATGAATATCATCAAAATAACAACAAACCCTAATCGCCTTTTTAGCAAGCTATCACCTTATTCATTCCGTTAATCTTGCCTTTCCCCGCCTTCAGATAACAGAGCATACTTTTCATGCAACCGCAAAAAAACGCTTTTACCGTAATAAACATCTCCCAAAGCTATGAGGGCCTGGCAGGTGGCCATGTTATCTGTCTTAAAGGGTTCCCGGTAAAAAGAGAAAGACCCGTTAGCCAGCTGGAAGGATAACAATGCTTGTAAAGGCCCCTCTTTCCCGCCAAAACAACCGGAAGCCAAATCTTCACCCACAGCTTTTAGGGCTGAAACCACGACAGCCGTGCTATTGGCATTCTCTCTGCCAAAAGAAGCATATCCTCCCGAAGGTAATTTAGCCTGCTCTAAGAAGGCTAAAGCATTCTCAATTATAGTTTCCGTCTCATGGCTGCCTTTGCTCAAACTTAATGCCATCAATACCATGGCGGTCATATCGGCGTCACTCTCCTGTCCTGCCAGAGCAAAGCCGCCGTATTCTTGCTGCTGTTCCCGTAGATGGGAAAGAAACACCTCTTGACCATAAGCAGTATCCGTAATTTCCAAGGCGATGGCTGCCCAGATACTCTGGTTAATGGAAGTACCGAAGGAACCGTCTTCCTGTTGCAGACCGGCAAGTTCCGCTGTTAAATTCCTGCCGTACCAGTCATGCGGGCTATCCCCCCGGGCTACTAAGCCGAGAATTATCCCTGCATAATCCGTAGCGGCCGAACCGTATGGCAAGTCTGCTTCCGACCATTCAGGCAGCTGCCATTTTTCCCATTCCATCTCTCCAGCCGCGGACAGGGCAATCATATCCCACCATGATGAAAGTGATTCCATTTCTTCATAATAACTAATTGCCTTCATCAACCCGTCTTCCGGAGAAACCTCCTGGTTGTCTTTCACTGCCCGGCAGCCTGGGATCAATAGCAGCAAACTGGCTGCAATGGCTAGATACCGCCTGACTTTTCCTCTAATCCCCGCGATAGCCGTTTCCTCCTAGTTTGATTTTGCTTTTTTGGTATTTACAAAATACAATATCAAAATAAGCAGCGCTGCTAAAAGTAACTGCGTCAGCGGGCTGGACAAAAGATTGCCTTCGGGTTGTTCTGCTCCTTCCACTACAAAAGGGATCGCGCCCGTCCTGGCTATAACCGGTAAATCTCCTTCACGGTCTTTATCGACATAAAAACTGTATGTACCGGCTTCCTGAACTGCAGGAATAGTTGCCTGACCCTTGGCATCGGTTAAATAAATACTCTCTTCAAAAGTCACTGCAGCATTTTCTACCGCCACTGTGGTGTCTTTGTTTTCCGTCCAATCATAATAAGTTGCAGTTACAGTTACCTGGATGGATTTGCCGACTTTAGGCTGAGCAGGGAATATTTCTACCGACGGAATTAAGGTGTCAGGAGGGAAAAGACCGTAATAAAATAAGATTTCGTCATTCTCCCTCACCTCGTAATCCCCGGCTCCCGTGGCGGCTAATTCACCGTTAACCGCAAATATCCAGCCGTCAAAACCGCCAAAGGATGCTTCTGTTTCGTTATTTATCGAAGCTACATAGGAGCCGAAATCTGCTTCCTTAATTTCATATACTATACCGGCGCCGTCCAAGGCCTCTTTAAGAACAGTTAAAGCCGTAACCGTTTCCCCGCCGGCAGGCAGTTCAATCGTATCGGTAAAAATATTGGCCTCAATACCCTCAACTCTCAAGGTTACACCCTGATTTTCGTTTCCTTGGGCTAAGCTCCCGGGGATAATTATTAAGCATAAGATCATCAAAGTTACCGCAAATAGATTGACATTCTGGCTATGCCCGTGCGTAAAACTGTGTTTCATTTATTCCCCTCCTTTATAAACTAATTTCCCTGTTTATCTATTTTTAAATGTTCCCGCAAATTATCTAGAGATGAGATGATAAACAGTCATTATTCACCTCTCGGCAAAGCTGCCAGAGATACTCAAAAGCCCTCCTGCACGCACAGCGCAAAAGGGCTTTTTGCCGCAATAAACAAAAAGTTTTGCTCCCATCTGCCGTGGGTACAAATTCTAAAACAGGCAGGTATCCTGGCTTGGCTTCATAGCTTAACCTGTGCCTTCCCAGATTGCTCCAGTGGCCTATTGCAGGCAGCTTCACCTTACAGTGGCGGGACCGCGCTGGTTTTACACCAGCTTCCCTTTGCCCATAGGGCATCCTGTTCGCAAGCTTTTTTCCAATTATAACACCGCCCCAAATTATTTACAAGTAGTTATAAGTAATTACACATTTTCGGAAAAGGGAAGGGTTTATTATTTTTGTGCAGAAAAAGAATAATTATCTGTTTTTTTCGCTCCATATAGGTTAAAATCATTCTTAAAGCAGGTGAGCTTCAGGTGACAATGACTGAAAAAACAGCTTCGCAATTTCTCCATGAATTAGCCTCCAAGTCTCCCGTTCCGGGCGGCGGCGGTGCGGCAGCATTAGGCGGCGCTATCGGCATGGCCCTTGCCGGTATGGTCGGAAACCTGACTGTTGGTAAGAAAAAATACGCCGATGTTGAAGCAGAAGTTAAAGACCTGTTGGCTAAAAGCTATGTGATTATGGAAGATTTAAAAACCCTGGTAGATAAAGATGCAGAAGTATTTGAGCCTCTCGCCAAGGCTTATAGCCTGCCTAAAAATACACCGGCGGAAATAGAATATAAACAGAAGGTTTTGGAGGAATGCTCCAAAACGGCTTGCACCGTACCGCTGGGAATCATGCGTAAATGCTTAGCCGGAATTAGAATCCAAGCAAGGCTGGGGCAGATCGGCTCAAAACTTGCTCTTTCTGATATCGGCTGCGGGGCGGCTTTTTTGAAAGCTGCTTTAATCAGCGGCTCGCTTAATGTAATCATTAACCTGAACTCGATTAAGGATGAAGCGTATATTGATACTATCAATAAAGAAATGTCCTCTATGCTTGAAGAAGGCGTTAAACTGGCAGATGTCACCCTTGATTACGTTCATAACAAACTCGGACGGTAAGCCTATTTATCCAATAACTTCTTTGGGTTACTAGACAGAGATAAAAAGAGGGGGGAAATTTATGGATTTCAGTTTGTGCGGCAAGATTGCTGACTGTATTTCAAGCGTAATTGTCGGAAAAAAGCAGCCTGTAGAATTTCTTTTGGCCGCTCTTTTAGCGGAAGGGCATGTACTGCTGGAAGATGTGCCGGGGGTGGGCAAAACTCTCCTGGCTAAGACCTTGGCGAAGGCCATCGGGGGAGATTTTAAGCGCGTTCAGTTTACACCCGACCTTCTGCCCGCCGATATAACCGGATTTAATATGTATGACCAGAAAGCCGGCGTTTTTAAATTTTTACCCGGTCCTGTCATGGCAAATATTTTGCTGGCGGATGAGATTAATCGTACCGTGCCACGTACCCAGTCCAGCCTTTTGGAAAGCATGGAAGAAGGCCAGGTCACTGTTGATGGCGAAACCTTTTTCCTGCCCAAGCCTTTTTTTACTATTGCCACTCAAAACCCTATTGAACACGAGGGCACGTACCCGTTGCCGGAAGCACAATTAGACCGGTTTCTGATGCGGCTTAACCTTGGTTATCCCACTCGGGATGAAGAAGCATTGATCCTGGAAAGATTCAGGCAGTCGGATCCCCTTAAAGTATTAGAACCTGTAGTAACCACCGCAGATATTGTCGCCTTGCAGCAAGCCAGGCGGAATATTTATGTAGCGGAACCTGTCAGGAATTACATCCTGGCAATTTGTGAAGCTACCCGCTCACACTCTGCCGTACGCTTCGGCGCCAGCCCGCGGGCCTCTATGGCATTCATGCGCACAGCTCAGGGATTAGCTGCTTTGAGAGGAAGGGAATATGTTTTGCCCGATGATATTAAGTGCCTCGCCGCTTCCGTTTTAGCTCACCGGTTGATTATGAAAACCGAGTCCTCCCTGCGCGGCAATTTGCCTGAGACAATCATTGCGGATATTATTTCCCAAATCCCGGTTCCCGTGCTGGAGACATAAAACATGAGAAATTCATTTGAACGTATACCCAGTATATATGCTGATGGTTTAATGCAGGTTATTCTGGCTGCGTTCCTCTTCATGGCCTTGTTCTATAAACAACTTGAAATTTCCGCATTGCTGCTAATGCTTTTAATGACCGGTATTCTGGCCAGATTATGGGCATACTTCGGCTCCAAAAAAATTAGCGCAAGGTTTAAATACGACTTGCTGAGAGTTTTTCCCGATGAGGAAATAGCTATCGATATTGGAGCGGCAAATCATTTTTCGATACCGCTTAAGATTTCTATTTCCTTGCCTATTACTAGATTAGCTGCAAACGATAAACCCAAATATTTTTCGGCCAATTTCCTGCTGCCGGGAGGCCGCCAAGAAGATTACGCTTGGACTTTCGTCCCGGAACACAGAGGCTGTTATGAATTAGGCCCTATAGAAGCTGAAGCCGGTGATCTCTTCGACTTATGCAAACACCGCAAAATGAACGATTATAAATCTGAGCTATTAGTATACCCGCGGATTGTCCCTGTTTCTCTGATAAAACCACCTATCCGTGAGTATTTTGGTACTTTGACGGCGAAAAGCCCCGTATTGGATCCTGTGCTTATGGCCACAATCCGAGACTACCACCACGGTCATCCGGCCAGGCATATCAACTGGAAGGCCAGTGTCCGTCGCGAGCGCTTGCAGGAAAATGTTTTTGACGCTACAGTTCAATTAAGGGTAATGTTTGCTTTAGATGTACGTCAATATCTTGAGGGATACAAAATCGAATTTGAGCAGGTTTTAGAAGCTATTGCCTCTCTATCATCCTGGCTTATTTCCGGGGGCAACCAGGTTGGATTTTTGTCTAATTGCAAGCAAAATGGCGGTTTCTACGGTGTTCTGCCGGCAGCCAAAGGAACACGGCAAAGCGTGCAAATTCTAGAGCAGTTAGCCAGGCTAAGACAGGAACCGGCTGGAGATCTTAACGATCTTATAGAAAACGCCAGGGTGACTCCGGGAACTTCCTGCGTTGTTTTTACGCGCGAGATTGACGAGGCTTTTAAATTAACGCTAGCCGTGTTGAAGCAAAGAAAAATAGCCGCCATTACCGTTCTTTCCTCAAATTCACCTTCTTATGAAGTAAAGTCAATAAACCTTAACGAATTGTTAAACCTGGAAGAAGAGGTGTGTTATGGTTAATAACAAGAAAAGTACATTACGTATAATTATCGGAATGATGCTCTTCTGTATAATTTATATCGTATCTGCCTTTCTGGCCAGAATCGTTGCCCTCTTTCCGGTGCCGCTGCTTTGGTGTGCCGCAATTTTTATTGCAGCATACCTAATTACCTTGTGCTGCCGGGGTAGGCTATTGTTAATCCTTTTCTTATTCCATTTAGGCTTACTGGTTTTCTCTGTTTGGCTCTTTGCAGGGCAAGCAGCTAGTCTCTTTATGGCGGAAACTCCACCTGAAGTATTATTGTTCTGGAGCACTAGGGAAATAACCTTCCTGGTAACGCCTTACATCTTAGGGGCCATCGCCGCAATGTTCTGGTTGGGCGGCGTGTTTTGGTGCCGGTTTAAAATCATTCCGAACCTTATCGCCGATATTTTTGATATCGGTATGGTTGTTTTTTTCTCGACTATTTTGGCAACAACCCTAGCAGGTATTCAAAACAAGCATTTCTTATTATATCTCTGTATCTTTTT
>CAZYHL010000048.1:8304-10404 GCA_964646795.1 uncultured Syntrophomonadaceae bacterium | reverse complement strand
AGACAGGGCATGGAATAGTGAATAAAATATACTTAAACTTAGCCGCAAAAACTTCATATCAAAAAAGCTTCCCCCCACTCTTTTCTTTAATAATTCATTCCCAAGCCCTTTAAACCATAGTGCTATCCTGAGGGATTATTTCAAGCTGGGCTTGTTCGTTATCGCTCATTAGCAGGTGCAACATGCTGGGATGTGCAAACCACAAGAAGGCCTATTTATTGGAAATAGTGGTTTTATTCAATTGTGTCTATAATTTCTTTAACTCTTTCTTTTAATTCAGGAATGTCATTTTTGATAATTTCCCAAACTAAACTTGAATCAACTCCGAAATATTCGTGAACAAAAATATTTCTCATCCCAACAATCTGAGACCATTCTATGGATGTGAAATTGGATTTTGTTTCATCAGAGATATGGTTGCTTGCTTCACCAATAATTTCCATTTGCTTGATACAAGCAAATCTCATCATCGAGTTATCCATGAAGTCATTAAATTCAACGTTTTCCAGATAAGATTCTATCTCAAGAATTGCGTCATAGATGTGTTGAAGCCTGACCTTGTCTCCTAATTTACCTCGCATATATTAACTGTTTTTCATTTTCGATAATTGGCTTAATATACTGAGAAAGACCATTTGAGGAAACCAAATCAACTTTCGAGTCCAATAACTTTTCGAGGTCAATTTTCATTTGTATAAACTGTAAGCCTATTCGCTGAGAATAATCTAAATCGACTAATATATCAATATCGCTTAGGGCGTCAGCCTCATTTCGAGCGTAGGAACCAAATAAGTATGCTCTCAAAACTGGTCTTGTTTCGAAGTATTTCTTGATGATGTTTATCTTATTGGCATCTAGTTTCATATAACAAATATACAAAATTTTTCAAGAATAAAGTTCGGAGCATATACCATTACTGCCAACCTTAGGGATTTTATTCAAGTTTCCCCTCACAAAAATATCAAAAAAGCGATAGATATTAATGCTTTAGCTAAAAATGTTTTGTATGCTAATGGAAAAATAGTAAATATAATCTACTTGAGCTTAGCCGCAAAACTTCATATAAAAAAAGCTTCACCCCCACTCTTTTCTTTAATAATCCATTTCCAAGCCCTTTAAGCCATAGTGCTATCCTCCGGGATTAGTTCAAGCCGGGCTTATTCGCTATCGCTCATTAGCTGGTGCAACATGCTGGGCCGTACCAACCACATGAAGCCCTATTTATTCCCTTTTAATCTCTCTATCATCCTATTAATATCATTCTCAGAAAAGTCACCACTTATCCAGGCCTTCCCTCCTATTATTTCGGATTGAACAATAGGCATAGATATAATATGGTTTTCAATCACAATCGCAATAGGTTTTCCAATATTCTCTTTTGTCATCAGATAAAATTTTTGAGCTCCCTCTTTAGTAAATACAATACTTATAAAGGGTTGTTTATCATTATTCTTATCATATTCCTTTTTTACTTCCAAAATATCTTTAACGGTCAAGGATGGTTTTTCTGCTAATTCGACGTCTTTCTCTTCCATGGAATATGAATAATTGGTTGTCTCGTAAAAACCATCTTCCTTATCAACTGGTATTGGTTCGAATTCCATTTTTGACCTTTCAGTGGTTTTACTGAAATTATTAGTGATGCTCTCAATTTCGTTATCTATATCGATAAACTGAGCAGCAATAACTTTATAAGCTTCTCCAGAAATGAAAAATTTCTCAAATGCACTTGTCTGCATAAACTCATAAAGATCATTGATTTCCTCATCACTAATTGATTCATTGAAAGCTGTGTAAATCCTTTTAATAATCTCTTCTTCTGATATTCTTTTCTCTAATTCAAGAATCTTAACACTATCAGTTCCTGTTACTTGATACTTCAAAGCATCTAATTGATATTCATAATTCATTTTTTGACTCTCTATGAAGTTCAATTTATTAATAATCGCAATAGTTTTCTCTTGTCGAGTCTGTCCACAACTGACTAATGTAATTGAGATTAGTATTAAATCCTATTGAAAGTAATTTTGTTCTCATTTTGCTCTTTTGCTTAGTATCATTTAAATTAGTGTCGTTCGGCAAAATTTGGCCTAACTTTTC
>CAZYHL010000048.1:0-8204 GCA_964646795.1 uncultured Syntrophomonadaceae bacterium | reverse complement strand
AAGTTTCCCCGCACAAAAATATCAAAAAAGCAATAGATATTAATGCTTTAGCTAAGAATGTTTTATATGCTAATGGGAAAACAGTGAATAAAAAATAGTTGAGCTTAGCTGCAAAAACTTCGTATCATAAAAAGCTTCGCTGTATTAGCCCCCATTCTTTCCATTAAAAATCCATTCTCAAGCCCTTTAAAAACCATAGTGCTATTCTGCAGAATTAGTTCAAGCCGGGCTTATTCGCTATCGCTCATTAGCTGGCGCAACATGCTGGGGCGTGGCAACCATAAGAAGCCCTATTTATTGTACGCAGTTATTTTCTGAATTTAAGATAATTGTCATTTAGCAATAATTCTTCAAAATCTATATTTGTATTGTCTTTTAGTTTTTTAGCTATTTCTAAATTGCATCCAAAAATCATGATTCCTACCTCATTTACCATAACTCTCCAACCCAAGAACCAACTCCTGTTCGTATCATAAATATAATTGGGATAAAAATTAAATAGGGTCCAATCATTTTTATAATTTAGTCTTTCAACTACTTCCCTGAAATCTGACATATTTCCATTAATCACCCAAGGTAATTCGAATTCATCTGGAACTATATCGTCGCCAAATCCATGAAAAATACAATTAGATTTTAAATTTAATAAATTTCCTAATTCGTCAATAAATCTGTTATCAAACTTCTTAAATATTAAATCCTCCGGAATCCCTCCAAATTTTTCTTCGATGTCAATTATCGAAAAACTTTTATTATACTTAAGTTCTGCTAATTCTGCTAACTGTCGGTAAGTTATTTGATTCTCATTTTTTGATTCTTCGTCATGGATTCCAATTGGTAAGAATAGTTTAAAATATCGGTCGAAGATGTTAGGTATTATAAAGTCAACTTTATCGGCTGAAGAGTCTTGATTAACACTATTATCTATCCATTTTATTTCACTTGTGTCATTTAAAATTTTCATAATCGTGTTTTCATCGTCTTATTAATTGCGTACAATATTTAGTATATGCTACGTAGGGGATTTCGTGGAGACTTTCCTATCCACCGATAAGAACCTTGCCAGCGAGTGATGTGCTTGGCATACCTCTGAAACCCCTATGGAGCATATATTGCGTTAAAGGGCGTTTTTCTTTTTGTCAAGTCGCTCAATTCTTTTTCATATATAGTTTCATTCATTTGTTCGCTCGAAGAGAATTATTGGCCAAGTCCGTATTTGTCAACTGCTGGTTGTCCCCAAATGTTATCTTTTATTCTATAAATAGTTTCGCAGGCTGTCATTTGTCCACATATTGCATCTGCTTGCTCCCAAGCGTAATTGCAAGTTCCGATTTGTTTCCCGTCTTTGTCATAAATTACACTACCTGAATCATAAACGTTTAGACCTGCACTATAAACTGTCTGTCCGTTATACTTACATTCACTAATCTCACCGTTTTTGTAAGTTTTGTAAAGTTGTTCCAGTGTCCCTTTGTTTTCAATGTCGTCTTTTTTGCAACTTGTTACTCCAAGAATCAACAGTGTTGTCAATGTCAAATTTATTAAAAAGATGATGCTTTTATTTCTCATTATCTTGTTGTTTATCAAAGTTAATATTATTGTTACTTGTTTCATTATTGTGTATCCTAAAACGCCCTATAACGTTAAGGATATTATTCAAGTTTCCCCGCACAAAAATATCAAAAAAGCAATAGATATTAATGCTTTAGCTAAAAATGTTTTGTGTGCTAATGGGAAAATAGTGAATAAAATTTAGTTGAACTTAACCGCAAAAACTTCGTATCAAAAAAGCTTCACCCCCATCTTTCCATTAAAAATCCATTCTCAAGCCCTTTAAAAGCCATAGTGCTATCCTACGGGATGGGGTTGATTGCTATCACTCATTAGCTGGTGCAACATGCTGGATCGTGCAGACCACATGAAGCCCTATTTATTATGGGCTGTTTTAGTATGTAAATCTGATTACAGTTATATGCTTGTTGTTGGCTTCGTAGATGTCAATGTCATAATTAGTCTTTAAAAAAGAGGATAAGTCGGTAATGTTTTTTTGACGTAAGCAAGCAGGATCAACCATTATTAGTCTATCATAATACAACTCTTCTAATGTAAATGGCAAGCCATACATTTCCCTAAGCTGTTCAATGAATGAATATAATGAAGTGCGCATTTTAGTTGGTTCTTTGCTCATAAGTAAATCGAAATTATTTATGCGAATAGCTGTTGCTGAAACATATGACGTGTCGGTCTGTATGCGCATAGATTCAACTAACTTTTTGTGTAAAATGATTTCGTTGATATGCTTGCCATTTTTTGAGTTTGCATATAATTCATACCTTGCAAAGTTCTTCGCATTTGATTCATAAATAGTGTCGTTACTGTAAACAGGTAGTCTAGCCGCTAATTCTGCTAGATTGCCAACAAGTCTGATAGTATCACTTGTGATTATGTTATTTTCCTTTGTCGTAAATAGAGTTTTTATTTTGATGCTAGCATTAAATGACTCGCTATTAAGCATCAAAGCATCCGTATTTACAGGAAATAGAATTAGAATAAGTGCTAATAGATTGTATGCTCCATGTGTTATGATACAATAATAGAATTTTTTTCGTAATCCAAGATAGGATAATATTATTGCAAAACCAAAAAGGCTTGCAAACATAGCTATTGATTCCATTGTTATAACAGGATTTTCAAAATGTACTAAAGCAAATACTACGCTGGTTGCGACCATGGTTAGTTTGGGCTTGTCTCTATGTCTCAGAAAATAGAAAAAAGGGTATGCTAAGAATAAAGCAACGAATAACGTGAGGTAAACACTATGAGTATAAAAAAAGAAAAATATACTTATACCAAAAAAAGATAAAATAATTGAATGTTTTTTCCTTGTCGTCCAATATCGAAAAATTAGCTCTTCAATAAAAGGTGCGATTATTACAAGGAAAATGATACCTATAATTATGGGCATATTGGTTAATTTTTGAATTAAATTAACCTGAGGATGTGAGTAGTTACTGTTAAATCCTAAAAAAAAGTTACATAGAATACCTGAAGTAAACATCAGGATGCCAATTTGTAATAATTTCTTCTCGTTTAATTTCAATGTAGTTCCTATCATAAAAAAAATATTGTTTTGTGTAATTCGGTGGCCATAAAGAGCCACCGAATTATGTGAGGTAATGGATAGTACTTCCTGAATAAACGCATGTTTACTTGAACATTGCGGAATTACCTGGGTCAGTTATTAGAGCAACTTATACACTCTACTTCACAGGTTCTAACAATAGAGCATTTGCCTGCCCGAGTACATGACGCAACACCGTTTACAATCACATTATCACAGTAAAGATCGACCGCACCGGCGAATAGGCATGCCGCCGCAAAAGCAAGTGCAAAAACTCCTATTTTTGAATTAGTTAATGACTGTCCAACATACACCTGGGACATCACATTCGAACAATCAGCGTCTAAGCCAGTTATGTTGAATTTGACTAAACGCTCATTAACTCCTTTAATATCAAAAGACAGGTTGTTTCTGCTGGAGGCAATGTTTGTAATCAGAAAATTATTGTTATCAGCCTTTAATTCTAATGTACTTGTACTCTTTTCAACGCCAATAACATCAATCTGTTCTATTGAGTGTAAATCTAAGTAAACTTTAGCAATAAAATCAGGTTTGTCGGTTGTGTTTGAATGTCGAGTCCAAGTTAATTCTGACTCAAAACTATCCCCTGATAGAGTATTGGTATACTCATCATAAGAGAAATTTATTGTAAAAGGTTCTTTTGTTTTTGGAAGAGATTCTTTTGTTGGTATCTCTTCCTTAAGGTTTGTTTCATTATTGTCTTTTTTACATGAAAAGGATACCAACAATAATGATGTTGCTAGAACAATCGAAAAAATTTGTTTCATTATAAATTATATGATCTTGTTTTGCCCTACCTTTTTTTCGGGTGCTTTCAGGTCAATTTTTTCACCCGCTATGTGAATTTGACCTGATGACATGTTGGTTTTTTGTGCTTTTCTCATCCCAAAAAGTGGCTTCGCTTTACCCAACGTCATGTGCAAATAGCCCATAACGTTAGGGATTTTATTAACTGTTTTCCCTGCACAAAAATATCAAAAAAGCTACAAATGATATTATTTTAGCTAAAAATGTTTTGTATGCTACTGGGAAAACAGTGAATAAAATCTAATTGAACTTAGCCGCAAAAACTTCGCATCAAAAAAGCTTCACCCCACTCTTTTCTTTAATAATCCATTCTCAAGCCCTTAAAAAACCATAGTGCTATCCTGCGGGATTAGTTCAAGCTGGGGTTATTTGCTATCGCTTATTAGCTAGCGCAACATGATGGGGCGTACCGACTAAATGAAGTCTTATTTATTGGAAGTCGTGTATTTAAATCTCCACGCTTAATCGTAATTGCATTCCAAATCCTTCTTTTATTATTCTCATTAAAGTGGAAAGCCGAATATCTGAAGCATTATTTTCAATACGTGAAATATACGTTTTAGTAGTTCCACATTTTTCTGCAAGCTGTTCTTGTGTCAATCCATTCTCCTTTCTGAGTTCCTGGATCATTGCACCAAGCTTGAATGCTTCAAACCCTTCTTCAAATTTTTCTCTTTCTGACGTCCCTCTTTTTCCATATTGCTGATCCAAATGATCCTCAAAAGATGTCAGGTTACTATTTTCTTTCTTTTTCATCCGTAAATATTTTTTTTTTTTAAGGTCGGATGGAACTCCATGTTTGTAGTTTAGAACGGTGGCTGAGCTTGCCGAAGTCACTGTGTTTGATTCAATAACATGTTCGTTTCATCAAAATACTCCTTTTTAAGTTTTTCAGCCTTTTCAATTTCTTTTTTTGGTGTTTTCTGTGATTTCTTTTGAAATCCATTGATTAGAATCACTAATTTTCCCTCATCAAAGAAACTGAACACTCTATAAATATTACCTCTTAATTCAACCCTTACTTCATAAAGTCCGGTTGAACCTTCTATATGCTTGAAGAATTTTGAAGGAACCCTTTCTATTGTCACTATTAACTTTAAGGTCCAGTTAAATTTCTTTTTAACCTCGTCATCCAGCGATTCAAAGAAGTCCAGGTAATACCTTTTATAATAGAAAATACTCCTTATAAATTCCTCATTCATGATGTAAAGTTAGCTAATCAGATAACATTTTGCAATAAATTGTATGATTATCTTCTAACAATCCGGTTTATCAGCATTACTACCAATGTCCGTTAGGGCTTTTGTTCACTCTTTCCCCACACAAAAATATCAAAAAAGCGAAAAATGGTAATGTTTTAGATAAAAATGTTTTGCGTGATAATAGAAATAGTGAATAAAATCTTGTTGAACTTAGCCGCAAAAACATCGTATCAAAAAAGCTTCACCACCATTCTTTTCTTTAAAAATCCATTCCCAAGCCCTTTAAAAACCATAGTGCTATACTGCGGGTATAGTTCAAGCTGGGCTTCATGCTGGGTCGTTCCGACCACTTGAAGCCCTGTTTATTGTTGCCAGTTTTTTCTTTATTTCATATTTTTATCGATTTGATTTAATAGCTGAATATATTCATTAACTATATCAAAAAGATTTTTAACATCTTTAGGTTTAGCACCTGGAAAAATTTCTTCTATCTGAATAATACCACTATTTAACGCTTCCTTAGCAGATTTAGCGTCATTATTCCCGTACGCTTCAGCCATTATTTTTAAAGATTGATTAAGAATTGCAATGGCATATAATTCTTTTTCCTCTTGATCAAATAACAATTCTGTATTCGTTTCTTCTGTCCAGTTTAATTTGATTTTCTCTTCGTATGAGATTTTTTTGTTTTGAACTAAGTCAAAATAGCTAACTTTTACTATCAATGGATTTGATTCTATCTCAGATGATGGATTGTTAATTTTAAATTTCAAATAGGCAATTTGATTAACATTAGCTGGTAATTTTCCTATTTCAAATGAAATCTTATCATCTGATTTATCGCTAACAGGATAACCATAAAGGTTAGAAAAAATAAGGTTCTCATCATAAAAGACTTCAATTTTTAAGTCTTTTACAAAATAATTAAATGCTCCTTTTACTTCTTTCAAAAATACATCTGATAAATCCACCGAATTATCAACATAATTAAAATTACCATTTCCTTTTTTGGCAATTAACTCAAGTAATGCTTGATTATAATCATTTCCTAATCCGATTGCAGAGAATTCAATGCCTTCACTACTTTTCAATTCCACATAATCAGTTATTACCTTTGGAGGAGTTTCACCATATCCATCAGTTAAAAGAATAATGCGATTAGATTTATTAGCATCATATTCCTTTTTAACATCTTCTACGCCAACTTGTAAACCCTTATAGATATTGGTAAATCCGCTTGGATCATAGTTATTAATAATTACCTGTAACCCTTCTAAATGATTATCTTTTGAATGTTGAACAGATACGGCATCTTCGTTAAATAATACAACAGATACAATATCATTATTTGATAATGAATTACCAATGTCCCATAAACATTTTTTTAGAGATTCTGAACGCTCACAACAGTACATTGAACCACTCTTATCTAGCACAAAAGCTATGTTTAATGGCAATCTTACGCCTTGTCCATATGTATCTGAACTCGACAAAGTCAATAAAAACAAAGCTTCTTTTGAGTTTTTATTTATATTTTTAGCACTTAAAATCTTTAACAAAAACGGTTTATCCTTTGGTTTCTCAAACTGTTTCTTTAGAAATGAATTAAAACTTTTTATTAGTAAGGTTTCAGATGTTGGAATAAAACTTTCTGGATACTCTAATCGAGGATCAGGTGAATAATAAACACTGATTTCACCTCGTGTCATTTCCTTTGAATTCATAAGGTTAATAGCATCTGCATCTTTCTGATAATTAAAATCGACCATGTAAATATGGTTGATAGGAACAAGGAAGTATGCAATTCTATTGTTATTAGATTTTGTAGAGAATACCTTTCCAGTCTTTAATTGTCTTAGAAATATCGTCTCATCAACTCCATTTTTTTTGCCGCCACTTACATTTATTGTTATGAGAGCTCTGTCCGAAGATGGGTTATCAGTACTTAGAACTTTTTGAAATATTGTATCATTTATAACCTCTTCATTAACAACCGTAGGAGCATACTCTATTGTGAAAGGTCTTTTTACATATTCATCTCCAAAGTCTGAGTAGGTGTAATTTTTATAATCATTTATATCTATATCGTACTTATTCTTGTTTGGAAGAATAAAATATGCTTCACCATTATTATTAGTCTGACTCCTGTAAATTAGTGAATCCTTAACATTTACAATATCCACCTTAACATTGTCAAGCATTGCCCCATTAGGATGTTTTATTCTTATTATTAACATACAGTTAGGTTGAATAAAAAATGAATCTGCTTTAATCGATTGTTCAATTACTTCAAACTTTTCATTCATTCTGTTTATATCCTGTTCTTTTTTTCTTGTGTAGCTTTCAAGGTCATAAATATAAATTTCATTTACTTCAACAATACTATAAGGTATTGCTGAAACATTAATACATTCTTTAATTTCTCCTATTGATATAGACCAATCCTTGCCATTATTAAGTTCTAATACAGCATTGCCATCTTTGCCAGTAGAACCTTTTACAGTTTTTAAAGTTGTTGTTTCCAAAGCAGATATCATAAGATTACTAATAGGTTTATCATCATTATCTGTCACTTGAAGTGAATAAATAATAATTCCTTGTGAAAATAAATTACTAGAAATAAATAATGATAGAATCAGGTTAAATATAAAAATTGCTTTCATGTTAAATATTATGTATGTTCGTTTTAAAATTGGATACAACTCGTTTATTTCTCAACCAAAGCTAAGCAAAGCCAAATATAGCTTGCGGCTAACCCAAGCTTTTAACGCAAGTTGTTTCTTCAAATATAGCAATTTTATAGATAAAAAAAGACTAATAATTTTTTTATATTTTTTTCCGAAACATGGGTGAATACTTCGGTGAATTTACTGCTATTATATCAATTATTATATTTTTACCAGGAATATCAAATCAGGCATCCCTGTTCATTAAAATCATTTAAAAATCTGTTGCCAGTCCTAAAAAACCATAGTGCTATCCTGCGGGAAATAATTCAACTGAATATTCCGGTTAAACTGAGCCACCGATTCCGGACTAAACTGAGCCACTTT
>CAZYHL010000047.1:0-10443 GCA_964646795.1 uncultured Syntrophomonadaceae bacterium | reverse complement strand
ATTTTAGTATGGCCTTTGACGGGAGGTATATACATTATTAATAATATTTATAATCTAAATTGATATCCACAAATAAAATATCATCACCGATTTTTTTAATCTTATCCCAGGGAACAATCATTTCTTCGCCGCGTTTCAATTTGAACAGATTAGACCGTGGTAACAGCATGGCCTTTATTTGGCCTTGGCCATCAAGCAAAAAATCAGCGTCAGCAACTATTCCCAGCCTTGATCCGTCTTGAACGTTCACTATATCTCTGTCCTTTAAATCGGATAATCTCATTTTTTCACCTGCTTTTAATAAACAATCCCGCTATATAGGGCTGGATAATTGCCGTAATGAGAGCTATAAGTGCAAGAGGCTCCAAGGCTACTCTCCAGATAACAATCAGCGGGGGTATTTCAATTTTTAAGAAGCTGACCAATAAAACCAGGCTTAAGTATATTCCTCCTGCGGAACCCACAAGTTCGGTAAGAGCTATAGAAAAAGGAGAGGTAACCGGCTCCAGCGGGAGTTCCGCTTTACCCTGAAACCTTCTCCTCTTGTTGGCTAGCCGCTGGCGAACGGATAACAGGGCTAAAAGAAAAATAACAAGAAGATGAATCATGGTCAGATACCTGCCTTCCCAGTGTTTTACTTATATCATATGCACTTAAAGGCAGGATTAGAAAATTTTAATGGCTTCTTTGAACGGGTTTTAACCCAGCCGGCAGTACAAACCTGTCAAAAACCAGTATGGCCGAAGCCGCCTGTTCCTCTTTCAGTAGCAGGCAGTTCGGCGACCACCTGCATTTCAATCTCCGGAATCGGGGAAATGACCAGTTGGGCAATCCGGTCTCCCCGCTTGATTACGGCCGTATCCTGGCCAAGGTTGATCACAATAATTTTTATTTCGCCCCGATAGTCAGCATCGATAGTACCCGGTGTATTCAATACACTCAAGCCAAACTTTAAAGCCAGTCCACTTCTCGGCCTCACCTGACCCTCATAACCCACCGGTATAGCTATGGCAATCCCTGTTGGTACGAGTTTGTAGTCACCGTGCTCTATTTCTACCGTATCAGCGACAGCAGCAGCCAGATCTATCCCGGCGGCATTACAGGTCATCTTTGCCGGAGCAGTTAAGCCCTTAAAATGAGGTAATTCTTTGATAAGTATTTTAATTATTTTTCTCATTGCCATTCTCCTATCAATCATGAGTGTATATTTTAAAGGTAACGCCCCAATCCGACCAACTTCTAATCAATACATAACGATCCGTATTATTGCGGAATTTAAAATCGAGGTAATCACTAATAGTAGCATCTCTCCCCAAAGGCACATAGTCGATAGGCTGCGAGTGCAGGTAACGTTCGACTATTTCCAGGCCGGCCCTGTCTACCGCATTAAATAGGGTTGTAGATACCTGGCAAACGCCTCCGCCGATTCCCGGGACGACACTATTCCCAACGATAATAGGAGCAGGCAAATAGCCGTTTTCATAAGTCCTGGGCCCATTGGCCTGGTTGAAGGAAAACACCTGTCCGGGCGCAAGCAGATAGTAATCCAAGGCATTTGTGGCCAGCCTTATATTTTCCGCCCTGTTTCCTCCCCCGCCAATGATTGTTCTATAACTGCCAATTTCCCGATCTATCTTTTCCAGAAATTCTTTCGTTATTTTAGGGTCGACTTTGATTATTTTTAAAGCTAAGCTTTCATTTTTTGCTGCTTTCATAACTGAACTTACAACCCAACTGATATTAAGAAAAGAACCCAACTTTTCCGGCATTATTTCGCCGGTTTCCCGGACAAAATAAGCGTTTTGGGGTATTACCTTTACTTCAGCCGCTTTCTTGCCAACGTAACGTTCCACTTCCGATTTTAACATATAATCCATAGCTTTTCCATTAAGAGTGACACCCGGTGCGACACCGTACCAATAACGCTGGATTTTATCTTTTCTAAAATATAGTACTATTAAAAACAGACAGATGATTATGACAACCGGAATAATTCTTTTCTTCATTTAGTATCGCCTCGTTTTAACCAGTCCGGATTAAGCAATTCGGAAATAGTTACTACCTCTATGCTTTTTTCCCTGATTAACGGAAGGGCTTCCTTTAGATAACTCACCGTTTTGGCTGTGGGATGCATTAAAATAATTGCCCCGTTAAACATTTTTTCCACAGTACGAGAAAGCATATCTTCAACCCCAAGGCCCAACCAATCCGCCGTATCCAAAGACCACATGATCAGGCTTAAACCCAATTGAGAACAAATTAAAGCAGTCCCGTCGTCAAACTCACCTTTATGCGGCGTGAAATAAGCCGTTTTGTTGCTTGTTATATTTTCGATAATATCAAGGCTTTTCATGATATCTGCATAGGCTTTTTCTTGATTAAGCCCCTGCATCACAATACCGTCGTCAAAACCATGGCTGGCAATCTCATGCCCGGCGTTTACTATATCCAGTACAAGTTCTTCGTTTTGTTCAGCCCACTTACCGACAAGGAAAAAAGTTGCCTTAACAACTTCTTGGTCCAAAACCGCCAAGATACCCGGAAGATGTTCATTTCCCCAGGCAACGTTTATCATGAGGGCAGCCTGTGTTTTGCCGGGGTTGCCCCGGTATACGACCCTCTTTAATGTGTTGGCCAGGGTTCTATCCGGTTTAATGATTTTAATTTCAGGGCAGACTGATTGACCTTCTGCCGCCGCCAGGATTTTAGCAACAGTTTGCTCAATTTCCAGCTCATAGCCGTATAATTCCGGGATCACGCCGTCAATCCAAACATCATCGGCTTCAGCGTTAATGGGTCTGCTGAAATACTGACCGGCACTGTTGATAACTATGTCATTAACTTCCTGCTTAAGCAGACCCGTCATATTCGTACCCAGATAAGTAACATCTTTTTTCACACCGTATAAAAACCTTTTAACGGGCACCCGGCATAAAACAATTAAATAAACTGTCAAAACCAGTAACAACAGGTAACCCAGCCATTTTTTCGCCTTAAAATAACCAAATAGCAGCATTTTATCTCCCGTCCCTGTTATTTTCTAAGGCCTCGCCTAAAGAAACGATATGATAGCCCTTTTCCGTTAAAGCTGTAACCACCAGGGGCAAAATCATAACTGTTTTATCTGAACTGGCCCGGAAAATCAAAATTCCGCCCGGATGCACTTTCTCCATAATGTTGGCCAGCATTTCCTCCATAGTATTTGCAGTCCAATCTTTTGTTTCTATGCTCCAGAGTATAACTCTTTGGTTGTACTCCCGGGCTAACGCTACAATCCTTTCATCATATTCTCCGTTAGGAGGTCTGAAATATTCTGGTTCGCTGCCAATGATTTCCCGGAAAACGCGCCGGTTCTCCTCAAACTCATTAATTAATTCGGAGTTGGACAGGTCTTTAAGCCTTTTAATGGAATAACCGCTGCTCCCTAATTCGTGCCTGGAGCCAATACTGACGGCAAGTTCGGGATTTTCCTGAAGCCAGTGACCAGTGGCGAAAAAGGTGCCTTTGAGATTATATTGTTTAAGTAGCCTTAATATATCGGTCACATAATCCACGCCGACAAAAACATCAAATGTTAAACTGACAATTTTCTTTTCCGTATCGGCAAAATAGACTACCTCGTCTAAAGATGCCTGGAACACGTTTTCCGTTACCTGGCTTCTTATCAGGTAGATAATGAACAGTGTTGCCAAAAATATGAGCAAAACAGAGATTAACTTTTTTTTGATCCTAATATGATAAAACATTAATAATGACACCTCTGCTAAAATGAATATGGGTATTAAATTTGTTTTATGAATAAAAAAACAGCGATTCCTCGCTGCTTTTCTCTTTAATCTTGGCAATTTAGTTTTTATTCGATCCGCTTCCTGCCTCCCCGGCCAAATCTGCTGTTATTGTTTCTGTGATAATTAGTATTCTCTCTTTCTCTTCTTTTCGGGGGCGCTTCTTCCGCGGCATCATCCACCATTAATGCCTTCCTGGATAAGTCAATGCGGCCTCGGTCATCAATGCCAATTACTTTGACCATAATCTCATCGCCGATACTTACCACATCTTCCGTTTTTTCCACTCTTTCGGGAGCTAGTTGGGAAATGTGCACTAAGCCGTCTTTCCCTGGAAGTATTTCTACAAAAGCTCCGTATTTTTCTATTCTCATTACCTTCCCTAAATAGGTTTCACCTGCTTCTACTTCTTTCAACAGGCTGTCGATAATTTTCTTTGCCTTTTCTCCTCTTTCGGCGCCAAGAGATGAGATAAAGACCCTTCCGTCAGACTCAATATCTATATCGGCACTTGTGTCTGCAATAATCTTATTAATTATTTTCCCGCCAGGGCCGACCACATCCCTTATTTTATCCGGATTTATCTGGAAGGTAATAATCCTGGGGGCATAGGGTGACATTTCTTCTCGGGGAACATCAATTACCTTAAGCATTTCACCCAGAATAAAAAGGTATCCTTCCCTAGCTTGGGTTATAGCCGCTGCCAACAGTTCCCGGGACAAGCCTTTGATCTTGATATCCATCTGCAGGGCTGTTATCCCGTCCTCCGTACCGGCAACCTTGAAGTCCATGTCGCCATAAAAGTCTTCCATCCCTTGTATATCCGTAAGAATAACAGGTTCATCGGCCATAATCAGGCCCATGGCAACACCGGAAACAGGTTTGCTGATAGGAATCCCCGCATCCATCAGAGATAACGAGGAAGCGCAGACGCTGCCCATGGAAGTCGAACCGTTTGACTCCATCACTTCGGAAACCAACCGGATCGTGTAAGGGAAGTCTTTTTCCCCGGGGATCACCGGCGATATTGCCCTTTCGGCTAAAGAACCATGGCCTATTTCCCTTCTGCCGGGACCTCTCATAAAGCCTGTTTCACCAGTACTGAAGGGAGGGAAGTTATAATGATGCATAAATCTCTTTGTGTCTTCCAGGCCGATACCGTCAAGCCGCTGAACGTCTCCTAAGGGTCCAAGGGTACATATATTCAACACTTGCGTCTGGCCCCTGGTAAAAAGTCCCGAACCATGGGCCCTTGGCAACAAGCCAACCTGGCATGAAATCGGCCTGATTTCCTTAGGCTTCCTGCCGTCGGGACGGATACGTTTCTGGATAATTTGCCGCCTTACCACTTCTTTCAATACAATCTCGAAGGCATCCTTTATTTCTTGCTCTTTTTCCGTGTACTCAACGATTAATTGTTCTTTGATTTCGTTTTGAATGCTTCCCAGCGCTTCTTCCTTTTCCAGTTTGCCGACAGTCTGTAATGCCCCTTCAATTCTGTCCATGGCCAGATCCCTGACTTTATTGATTAATTCTTCTTCGGGAAGGAAAAGGGTGACTTCCATTTTGGGTTTTCCAACTTCCTGAATCATTTGTTCCTGAAGGGTAATGATTTCTTTGAGGGCATCATGGCCTTTCATTACCGCTTCCAGCATGCTTTCTGCGGTAATTTCCTTGGCACCGGCTTCAACCATCATGACAGCGTCTTTTGTGCCGGCAATAACCAAATTCAGGGTACTTCTTTCACTTTCCTCCGTTGTGGGGTTAATAACGTATTCACCGTCTACAATACCAACCACTACTGATGCTACCGGGCCGGAAAAAGGTATCGGGGAAATGGACAATGCGGCGGAGGCGCCGATTATTGCCAGCGGTTCCGGAGCACAATCCAAATCAACGGAAAGAACCGTTGCCACAATATGTACTGAGTTCCTGAACCCTTTTGGGAATAGCGGGCGTAATGGCCTGTCCGTCAATCTAGCCGTAAGAATCGCCTTGTCGGTCGGCCTAGATTCCCTCTTGGTAAAACCGCCGGGGATTCTTCCTACCGCATAAAGCCGTTCCTCGTAATCAACAGTTAACGGAAAAAAATCCTTGCCCTCCCTGGGTTCCGGTGAAACCGTTGCCGTCACAAGCAAAGCAGTATCGCCGTACCTGATTAGGACAGAACCTCCCGCTTGCTTGGCCAGCTGACCCGTCTCAATTTGCAGGGTCCTTCCCGCAAATTCAATCCTGTATTGATTCATCTACTTACCTCCCTCTTTTAAAAAAGCGGGGCAATAATCCCCGCTCCCTTATTTTCTTAAACCATGTTTTGCTAAAACTTCCTGATATCTTTCCACATTACTGTTTTTCAGGTAGTTTAATAAACCCCTTCTTTGACCAACCATTTTCAATAAACCACGCCTGGAATGATGATCCCTTTTATGATTTTTCAAATGTTCCGTCAAATGATTGATTCTTTCAGTCAACAGTGCAATTTGGACCTCAGGCGAACCGGTATCTTTTTCATGTAATTGATATTTACCAATCAGCCCCTGTTTTTGATCGTTTCTTAAAGCCAATTTCTTCACCTCCTGTCTTCAGTATCCCCATCAGCCAAGAAAAACGCCGGAGCTGCGATTTTCCTAGCAGAAGGTTTTTAAATAACTTCAATAATTTTACCATATAAAAATAGCGATGTAAATTATCAGTCCTGTTTTTTACGGGGAAAAAGGGTTTTATTTGCTTTTAAGAGCCTTTCGCCTTCTTTTTTATCAGCCTTGATTTGGGCTTTTAAGTCCTCAATGCTTTTAAAAGCAATTTCATCTCTTAATCTGACCAAAAAAGCAACCGTTATTTCCTTGCCGTATAAAGCGGCTGAAAAATCAAGGATATGTATTTCAATAGTAGTATTTTGGCCCGATACGGTCGGTCTTACTCCGAAATTTAATAAACCGGAATAATCGGAGTCTTTATATTTGACTCTGACTAGGTAAACTCCCCTTTTCGGCATTAAAATATCTCTGTCTACTTCGATATTAGCTGTCGGGAAGCCAAGCTTACGGCCTAGTTCTTGGCCGTGAACCACTGTGCCGGTAACATAATATTCATGCCCTAATAATTGGGCGGCTTTTTCAACCTCTCCTTGAAGCAGTTTTTGGCGGATATTGGAACTGCAAACTATTTCCCCATTGACCATAACAGGCTGTACAATCAAAGCTTTGATGCCCAAGCCGACGCAGATGCTTTTTAAATCGGCTGAAGTGCCCTTGCCGCCGCTGCCAAAGGTATAATCATAACCCGCCACGATTCCCTCTACTTTATATCTCCCCTTTAAATAGCTGGCCACAAAAGTTTCCGGTTTCAGGCGGGCGAAGTCCCGGTCAAATGTTTCAATCAGTATATGGTCAATACCCATTCCTCTTAATATTTTACAGCGTTCAGCAACCGATGTTAAAAGAAAAGCTTCCCTTTGTTGAGCCAAGACCATAAAGGGGTGCGGCTCAAGGAGCAATACGGAACTTTGGCAAGCAGTGTCCCGGGCTAAGTTTATAGTTTCTTCGATGACTGCTTTATGTCCCAGGTGCACTCCGTCAAAATTCCCCAGAGCCATTATTGTCCTCTCTGTCCGTGCGTATTTCTCTGCCATACTTCCTCCTGCCTCTCTCATCCCAATACAACAACTGGGGATAACCGCATTTTTTCTTGGCTGCGCTCGGCTTTACCTAAAGCGATAAAATTCCCCTGCGAGTACACTCTGACTGTCCCCGGGTTAATTAAAGAACCTTTTATTTCTATCTTTCCCCCGTGCTTGAAGCGAACCGCCTGTACATCCTCCAATTCAAGGGAAGGGTACTCTTTAAAGGGATATTCAAGGGGATACAATGCCTGCTCCAACGCTTCCTCTTCAGCTTCTCCAAATTCCTCCAGTAAACTGGCTTGCTCTATAGTAAAACAACCTACTTTTTTTCTGACTAAAAAAGACATATGCCCAACAGTTCCCAATTTTTCAGCTATATCGACACAAAGGGTTCTGATATAAGTGCCTGGTGAACAGCTAACGTCAAAAATAACGGTGTCGGTTATTATTTGTACGCTATCCAACGCGTAAATATTAATATCCCGCGGCAACCGGGCTACTTCTCTTCCTTCCCGGGCCAGTTCGTATAACCTCTTTCCCTTGTAATGCAAAGCCGAAAACATGGGAGGGATTTGCTTTTGGGGGCCCTTAAAACCTGCCAAGACCTGGATTAAAAGCATCCTGTTTAAGGGGGGAACTGTTTTTGTAGCCGTGACTCTTCCGGTAGCGTCAAAGGTATCGGTAGCAGTACCTAACTTCAATTCAACCCTGTATTCTTTTTTTTCTCCAGAAATATAAGCAGCTAATTTAGTCCCTTTGCCTAAGGCTAGAACAAGAACTCCCGCGGCAGCCGGGTCTAAAGTGCCCGTATGACCTGTTTTTACCGCTGCCTTTTTCCTGATATAGTTAACTACGTCGTGAGAAGTCATGCCCGGAGGTTTGAGTATATTAAGGAACCCATTCATCTTTCATGCACCATTTTCCAATACCTTCATCCGTTTTCGAATCAGGTCTAAGACCTTTGCTTTAACTTCTAGCGGGGAACCCGGCACACTGCAGCCCGCAGCATTCACATGTCCTCCCCCGCCCAGGTTCAAGGCCAATTCACTGACATCAATTTTTCTTGACCTGAAGCCAACACGTATTTCCTTGCTTCCTGCTTGCTGGCAAAAAAGAACGCCGACTTCCACGCCTTTAATGTTGATCGTATAATTAATCAATCCGTCCATATCTTCATCCCTTGCCCTTGTCCGTTTGTATATTTCACTGGTAATAGTCATGCAGCATATTTTACCGTCCTCAAATAACTCAATTGTTTCCAAACCCTCTTTAATAAGCATGGTGGCGGCAAGGCTTTTTTCATCAAAAACTTTAGTGCTGAGAATGCCTATTTTAAAACCGTACTTGACCAACTCGGCAGATATGGCAAAGGTTTTTGATCTTGTATTGTCATACTTGTAACTACCTGTATCGGTACTGATGGCGACATAGAGAGCTGCGGCAATTTCAGAGTCCATCATACCCGGAAACATTGTAATTAATGTATAAATAATTTCGCCTGTGGCAGCGGCTGATGCATCGATTAAATTTATGCTGCCATAGTTCTTGTTGGATACATGGTGGTCAATATTGACCAGCACAGAAGCATGCTGTACTTCGGGAAAAGTTTTTATGCGGCTTAAATCGCTGGAGTCAAGAGCAATAACGGTTTTCCCTTTCAAATCCGTCAGACTGTCCACAGTAGGAAGGCCCTCCAGCAAGAAAGCATATTTTTCCGGGGTCTTATCCGTTAGCGCTATGACTACTTCCTTCTTGAGCTTTAAAAGTAAACGGGCCATAGCAGCCAAAGAGCCAATGCTGTCGCCATCGGGATTTATATGCGCTACCAAAATTATATTGTTTTCCTTTTCCAGTATCCTTTTAACTGCTGTGTACTCTTTCTTCTTACTCATCGTTCTTAACTTCAATTTCTTTGAGTATTTTATTTATATGAGCTCCATACTCCATGGAGTTATCAGCAATAAAAATCAGCTGGGGAATATGCCTAATCCTGATTCTCTTGCCAAGTTCATTGCGAAAATAACCGGCTCCTTTTTTAAAAACAGCTAAAATATCATCCGTTTTATCCTTGCCGTAATAGCTGATAAATACTTTAGCAAAGCTCAAATCAGCTGACAATTCCACTCCCGTAACGCTAACAACACCTGAGGCGAGACGGGGATCCTTCAGCTGGGTTAAAATAATGTCGCTGATTTCTTTTTTAATTTCCTCCGCAATCTTGTTTATTCTTTGTTTAGGCATTTATGAGCCTCCATCTCAGTTAATCTGAATAGAATACTCTATCACGCTGATCTCCTTTTCCCTGAAACAGTCGTTAATGACTTTATCAAGCTGAGAATTAAGAGCCGCAGACGAGTTCGAAACAGCTGCCACAGCAATAATGCTTCTTTGCCATTTGTCGTTATAATCTGTTTCCGCCAGGGAAACATTATATTTGTTCCTTAACCTGGTTAAAAGGCTTTTAATTAACTTACGTTTATCCTTTAAAGACTGTACGGCCGGAAAATGAAGTTCTATGGTCAGCAAACCAGTATATGAAGGCATGTCTATTCCGGCTGTATTTTTTGCAGCGTATATGCTTCTATTATATCCTTTTCGCTCAAATCATTAAACTTATCGATCATTAACCCGCAATCAAATCCGGCCGCTACTTCTTTAGCATCATCCTTAAATCTTTTCAGAGAAGCAAGGTATCCTTCGTAAACGACAACCCCATCCCTGATAATCCTCACATTGGCCTGTCTGGTTATCTTACCGTCAATAACATGGCAGCCGGCTATTGTGCCAACTTTCGATACTTTGAACAGCTGCCGGACTTCTGCTTGTCCAAGGATTATTTCCTTGAATTGCGGCGCTAGCATACCCTTGACAGCTTTTTTAATGTCTTCAATAGCTTCATAAATAACCCGGTATAGACGTATTTCCACCTCTTCCCTGTCGGCAACTTTCCTGACGACAGGGTGGGGTCTGACGTTAAAACCGATAATTATTGCCCTTGATGCAGCCGCCAGCATTACGTCTGATTCCGTTATTGCT
>CAZYHL010000046.1:4445-10717 GCA_964646795.1 uncultured Syntrophomonadaceae bacterium | reverse complement strand
ACGGCCTGTCTTTTAGCCACCTGACCCACCAGACGTTCCCCGTCCCGGGTATAGGCAACCACGGAAGGAGTTATTCTTTCCCCCTCTGCATTTGTAATTATTTCCGGCTCTCCGCCTACTAAAACAGCCATGGCGGAGTTGGTTGTACCAAGGTCAATTCCTATTACCTTTGACATAACTATTACCTCCTAAAGATAAAATATTAATTATTTTGCCACCTTAACCATACTGGCTCTTAAAACCTTATTTTTAAGGCGGTATCCTTTCTGTAATTCTTCCACAACCGTATTTTCCGGGTACCCCTCCGCTTCTACCACCATCACGGCTTCATGAACATTGGGGTCGAAGGCTTCCTCGAGGCAAGGTATCGCTTTCACGCCTTTTTCCTCCAGGATATTTATAAACTGTTTGAGGATTAGCTCTACTCCCTCTTTTAAACCTTTTTCGCCGGCACTGCTGGCTGCAGCTCTTTCGATATTATCTAAGAGGGGCAACAAGCTTTTAACAAATTCTCCACGGCTATCATCTTCCAGCGTTTCTCTTTCTTTAATTACCCTTTTCCTGTAATTTTCAAAGTCTGCTTGATTGCGTTGAAGCTGCTGGAAAAGAGAGGCATTTTCTGCTTTTATAGTTTCTATTTCCTGCTCCAGCATTTTTATTTTTTCTGCTGCTTCGTTTTTTTCTTCCGTTAGGCAGGCCTCAGCTTCTTTTACTATGGTTTCCTCTGCGGCACCGTTGCCACTATCATCTCTCTTGCTCATTAAGTCACCTACTTTCTAAATGTTTGTATTTTATCCCGATAACAAATCATTCATCTTTGCCACCAGGTAATTCAACATAGCTATGACCCGGGCATATTCCATTCTGGTTGGGCCGAGAATCCCGATGGTTCCTTCCTTTTTATCTTCCAGCCTGTAGGTAGTAATAATCAAACTGCAATCTCTTATCTCGTCAAGTTTATTTTCTTCTCCGATCATTACCACTATGCCTTCAGGATTTATATTCCCCAAAAAATTGCCCAAAACAGAACCCTCCTCAAAAAGCTCCAGTAGGTTCTTAACTTTTTGGACATCCCTGAACTCGGGTTGGTTTAAAATATTGGTGGTTCCGCCCAGAAAAAGCCGGGCATCCTGGTTGCCGGACGTTTCTTCAATGAGGTTCAGGGTTTCCTTCAGAATATCCATATGTTTGACCAAATCTCTTTTAACTTCCCTTAACAGTGGTGTTGTTATCCTGTCAATGGTGAGACCGAAAAAACGGAAATTGAGGTAGGATACTATTTGTTCCAGCTCTTCCTCATTCAGGTTAGGGGGAAGCTTGATGACCCGATGCTTGACGAAGCCTATATCTGTAACCAAGACAATCAAACCCTGACCTCGCTCAAGAGGCAGGATTTTAAGCTGTTTAAAAGCGCTTTCTTTATACTTAGGACCAACAATCAGGGAAGTGTACCTGGTCAAAGCGGAAAGTGTCCGGGACACCTGGCTGATTAATTTGTCAATGTCTTTTTCCTTTGCTTGTTGGATTATCCTTTCAATAGCAGCGATTTCTTCTCTCTTTAGCACCGGCTTTTCCATGAGAGAATCCACATAAAAACGGTAGCCGCGCTGGGAAGGTATCCTTCCGGCTGATGTATGGGGCTGTTCCAGGTAGCCCAAGTCTTCCAGGTCGGCCATTTCATTGCGGATAGTGGCCGGACTCAAAGACAGTTCGTAGCGGCGCGAGATTGTCCGAGAACCTACCGGTTCGGCGGAATTTATATAATCATGGATAATAACCTGTAATATTCTTTTTTTTCTTTCGGATAAGGTCATGAATATCACCGCCATTTGTTAGCACTCTGTCTTAGGGAGTGCTAATTTTCTAATAAAAAAATACCACCCCGCGGTGATTTTGTCAAGATACATGAAGGTAAAATTTACACAAAAACAGTCTTAATCTTTTTAACGATTATTCTTCCTTTGTCTCCTCATCTCCCCCCGCAAAAATATTCCTCAGCAGCAAAACAGCATTATCCTTGAAGGCAATTAATTGTTTTCCTGCCCCGCCCACATCTATAACCCGGTTATTACCTGCCCAAACGACCTCAAGCTTGCCGTCCTCCAACAAGGAAATACGCACAGCCCGGGGTTTTTCCGCATCTCCTCCCATAAGGCTCGTCGTTCCTTTTTCCGCCATATTCAAACAGCAATAAAAAAGCAGCAGCACCAATGCCAGTGAAAAAATGAACCCCAGGTACCTCTTGGTCATGGTATCATTCCTCTCTACTGAAGATCCGCATATAAATCAGCCAGAGCCCTGGCCAGGTAAGGCATTGAAGCCAGGACTTCTTCCAGGGTGTTTTGATGCCCTCCCACTTCGATTAACAGGGAAACAGGATGCACATCCTGGTTGTAAACAAGGTTTCTTTCTTTAATGCCTTTTGATAGGCCGGGTATATTCTTTTCGAGACTCGAATTGATTGTCTCCGCCGCCCTTAAGCTTTCCTCCCAGCCGTCATAATTGGTTCCCACCACCATCATAATCTTGCCCATGCTTTTCCCCTCGATCTCGGCGGTTGTATTTACCCTGGACACCCCGTCCCGGTGTAAGTCAACAACAATCTTGGTGCCGGGATTCTCCTCAAGCAGGGATTTTACTGTCTTGCGGGCCTCCTGGTAAGCACCGCTCCGGGGTATATCATGAATTTCATAATTATGCAAGACAGGGATGCCGTATTCCTCCTCCAGGATTTTCTTTAGCTCCGCCGCCAGTCGGGCCACGGTAAGCGTCAAATCCGTAGTAAAATTTTCGCCGGCGGTCGGATTGAAGGTTTCAGTGGTATGGGCGTGATAAAGGATTATGCCCGGGCTGGAACCGAATTGAAAGAGGCTCTCCCCGAACCTGTTCGAAGGCAGCAGTGTAGGAAAGGTGGCGGGAGGGGCATCGGCGCCGTCCTCAGCCAGGTGTTCGTAATTCATGTTTCTTAAACCGGAAATCTGACTTGAAATAATGGTTTTGGGGTTGAAAGGATCGAATTGCACCAGTGATATAAGGGTATTGTTTATTATCCCGGCCGTTAGTGAATCGGGATTATTAACTTCAAGATTAAAACCTGGCAGGGCTGCTTTAAAAGCCTCCCGGTAAAAAGCGCTCAGCACTTGACCGCCGCCGGAAGCGCTGCCGCTTATATTCAGGGAAGTAAAATTGAAAGAAGAAATAACCTTTAGCATGACGGTAAAAACAATAAAGAATAACAGTATTTTTTTTCTTCCGCCTTTTTTTCCGGTGAGAACTTTTTTCCGCGGCAGCATTCTCATCACCTTTTCAGAAAAAATCTATCTATATATTTATGTGGGAATCAGCCTCTCTATACCCAAAAACAAAAAAAAACAGAATAATAATATCTTATTCTGCCGTAAAACGTGAATCGTTAGTGCAGATACTTCGAAGCATCGTCATATTCAATTTCAGGATGAAGGGCCGCATTAATTGCTCCGGCCATAAGTTTGGCGACATCCGCCACTAATGTGTCGACTTCCTTCGGAGTGACAATAAGGTTGCCGTTATAAGGGGTGAGCACTTCGGCAAGCAGCGTTTTCTTTTCATCCCAGTTAAGCTCCTGAAGAACCTGATAAAAACTGCTCTCTTTTGAAGCCTCCCGAGCTAAAACCTCCGCGAGTTTATCCATGGCATCGGCAGCAATAGTAATGGCATCAACCACAGTTGGCACTCCCAGCGCCAAAACCGGGACACCCATAGTTTCCTTATTTATTGCCAAACGCTTGTTACCTACGCCTGATCCCGGATTAATGCCGGAATCAGCTACCTGAAGGGTGGTATACAATCGATCCATCCTTCTAGCCGCCAGGGCATCCACCACTACCAGCATATCCGGTTTAATTCTTTCCACCAAACTTTGAATTATTTCACTCGTCTCTATCCCGGTCAAGCCTAGAACGCCGGGAGATATAGCTGCTACAGGACGAAACCCCGGACCCAGCACCGTTGGTTCCAAGGAGATTATATGGCGGGTAACCAGCAGATCCCTGATAACCCGGGGGCCGAGAGCGTCCGGAGTAACGTTCCAGTTGCCTAACCCCACAACAAGAACAGTTTTTTGGGCTTCTTTGTCCAGCTTCATAACCTCAGCCAGTTCCCGTGCTAGTAACTGGCTGACTTTTTCCTGTAAAACAGAATTTTTTTCCTTTAATCCCGGCGCTTCAAGGGTAACATAATTACCCATCTTTTTGCCCATCCGTTCCGCCGCTTCGGGAGTTTTTATCCTGACCCTGCTTATCTTAACTTCTTCTTCTTCCTTTGAATCCAGTTCCACGCCTTGGATTTCCTCTTGCGGCTCTTTTAGAAGCATTTCCCGGGCTTCAACCGCCAGATCCGTACGAATCCGGGGATTACTTGTTTCGCCTTGCATGACCTAGCCCCCTAGCGCAATTCCGTAGGCACAAAAACATCAATTATACCAATAACTAAAGCCGCCAGTGCCGCTCCGATCAGAGAAACACTCATTTGAGGCACGAAGAACTGAGCAACATAGATAACGATGGCAGACGTTACAAACCCCACTATCCCTCTGCTTTGAGGAGAAACCTTCTTACCCATAACACTCTCAACAATATAACCTAGAACAGCAATAACCACGGCTGCAAGCAGCGCCCCGCCGAAACCAAGGACGGCAAATCCCGGCAGCAGGAAACTAACAACCAGCAGCACCAATGCCGAAACGATAAAGCGGATTATCAATCCCAGCAAAACTACTCACCTCCTTCTTTTATTTTATTTATATTAACCATAATGTTTTTTTATATTCATTGCTTCCCGTTATTGCATTTTTTAACCGCCCGTGGTAAAATGCAAAAAGACTGTTATTTGCTTTAAATGGGAGGTGAAACCTTGGCTAATAACAAATCAGCTCTTAAACGCGTGAGAATAACCGCCGCTAAAACGGCACGAAACCGTAAAGTCAAGTCCTTAATTAAAACTTCAATTAAACGCTACCATGAAGCCACAGCTTCAGGAGATAAAGAGCAGGCTCAAACAGCCTTCGTCAATGCGCAAAAAACCATTGACAAAGGTGTTACCAAAGGCGTTTTACATAAAAACAACGCTGCCCGCAAGAAATCACGCCTGGCCAAAAAATTGAACGCAGCTCAATAGCTCGCTAAAGAATTATAAGGACGAAATAAAAGACAGTGCAACCACTGTCTTTTATTATGCGCCGCTCTCCTAAGATAAGTATATACCCTTTAGATCAAGTTGTTTAAACCGAGCAGTAACATCTCCAGAGCTAAGGCGGGAGGCTTAGCCCCTGTTTTGATGGCTCGATCCGTATCCCTTGTCAGCTTGATAGCCTTAACCAGAGCGGATTCCGTCCATTTGCGGGATTGCGCCGCCACCTTTGAAGCCGCAAAAGGGGCCAGGGAAAGCCGGGAGGCCATCTCTTTCGCCGGAAACCTTTCCTCCAGCAGAAACCGGGCCCGGTAAAGAAGCTGCAGCTGCCGGGAAACCATAAAGAGGATTTTAACAGGCGGCTCGCCCCGGAAAAGCATTTCTTTCACTATTTTTATACTTCTGTCCCCTTCTCCCAGGGAATCCACCAGGGCAAAGATATCCGCACTCAGGCTTGGGGATACCATTGTTTCTATGGCTGCCGCCTCTATTGTCTCTACTTCGCCCAGGTAAAGGGCAATTTTCTCCAGCTCCCTGGCCGCCTGGCCGATGTTGTCTCCCACATAAGCCACCAACACCTCCGCCGCTTCCCGGGTTATTCTTTTCCCCAGCGACTCAGCCCTTGCCGCCACCCAATTTAAAAGCTGTCTTCCTTTCAAAGGGGCAAAGAGATAGGCCGCCCGCGCCGCCGTTATCTGGCGGAAAAGCTTGCGCCGCTTGTCCGGCCGGGCGGCAAGAACCACGATAATAGTATCGCCGGGGCCGCTCTCAATATATTGCAGCAGAGCTGCTTCCTCGTCTTCCTTCCCCCCCTTGTCCAGGAAGAGAGGCTCTTTCAACTCGATTAGCTTCCGCGCGGCAAAAATATCCCCGGTATAAACCCTTTCCATAACCGTTCTCAGGCCGGTATCTTCGGGAAGGACCTCCAGCCGGTCGTTTTCTGTCAGAAAGGCGGCAGCAAGAAGGGCAACGGCTTCCTCCATTAAAAAATCATTTTCACCGTGGAAAAGGTAAAAAGGCTTAAACTTCTTTGCTTTTAGCTCCGTTTCAAACTGCTGGTAATCCACCCTTTCCCCTCCCCTCAAGGGTATTTTACCATTTTTTAA
>CAZYHL010000046.1:0-4345 GCA_964646795.1 uncultured Syntrophomonadaceae bacterium | reverse complement strand
AGCCGGTTATATTTTGCTTAACTGTTTCCGGGCGCTTATGGAATGGAAATACGCCAGGGAAACAAAGCTTTATGTTTTAAGCCTTTTTAGCAGCCTTTCCCTCTTGCTTCTTTTCCTGGGGACGGAACTGTTTTTCCTCTAGTTTTGCCCACCTTAACAAAATCCAGCAAAAACCCAGGGCCGATTCTGCTTACAGGATTGGCCTTTCTTTATGGATTGCCTCCCTTTACCATGGCTGTCGGCCCCGCTATAGCGTGTTTATCCCCTTCATCGTTCCATCCCTCCAAAATAGGCTTATGCAAATATGCGGGAGGCTCCTTCCCCAGGGCCAGGTAAACGTTGGCCAGGTGTTTGCGGAACAAAGCCTCAAAAGGCGCCGCCAGGTTATAAGGCATGCTGTCCACCCACCAGGGAAAGTCGCTGCCCTCGGCTATATGCAGATTTTCCCTCGCGGCATGCAGCCTTTGCCCGTCCGGTTCGTCGATACGGTGCTTTTCAAAATCGGACCGGGCCCGGGCGAGATACTCCCAGAGGACATTTTTGTTTTCCGTGCCGATCCACCTGGTAACCTTATGGTCTACCCAGGAACCCGTGTGCAGGCGGGAAAAAGAGAGCCTGGGCGGGTTTTCCCGCAGGTATTCGGCCACTGTCACCGTCCGCAGGGCGCTTTCCTCCCTCAAGCGGGAATAAAGTTCATTTAAGAAATCCTTTTTGTCGTTTAGATACCACTCCCAGGGATTTTCCCCGTCCAAAGATATAGTTACCAGGAAGTTTCCCGGTGACCCTTTTAGGTTTTCCCTGATTTTCAACAAGCGGTGAACCAGGTTGGCTGCGGCATCACCAGGCTGCCAGTCGTGGTAAGTAAAACCAATCAGATCGGAGAGGTAATGATCCCTAAAAACCATGTCGATGGAGGTGCCCTGGATTTTAACCCGGTAGGGCTGGTAAAGAACCGTGGGATTTAAAACATGTCCGTATTCATCCCGCCGGATGGGAACACCCAGGGACTTGACCAGGATACCCTCGTCGGAAATAGTCCAGTGAAAACCGAGATCCGTCAGCATGGGCACCATTTCCGGACTTACGGCCATCTCCGGAGGCCAAAGGCCCTGGGGCTTCCCGCCAAAAAGGCGCTTGTACTGCCGGAGGGCATTGACCAGCTGGCTCCGCGCATCCTCCGGATAAGCGAAGTAGCGGGGCAGGGGAATCCCCGGACTAGCCGTACGGGCGGACCGGTTATCAATAATCAAAGGCAAAATAGGGTGGTAGAAGGGCGTCGTCATAATCTCTATCTGGCCTGCTGCCATGAGCTCCCTGTGCAGGGGGATGATTCCCGCCATTAACTCCCGCTGTTTGTGCATCAGGGCTTCCTTTTCCGCTTCCGTATAATCTCTTCCCTTGGCGGCCAGGCCGGCGAGAAAACTGTCTTCCGCCCGGATTTGCGGGTCAATCCAGGCCAGGTTAAACCAAACCTGGAGATCAAGATAATCCTGCAGCGTATAATGAGCCAGCGCCTCTTCAATGCCGGCCGGTTCCTTCCGGTATCCCTGTTTTTCCAGGAGTTCTTTGTACCGGGGTATAAGCCCGATAACCCTTTCCCAGTGGATATCGAAATAATGAAGCAAGACAAAACTTTTCTCCCTGTCTGAGAGCTTGGCGGCGGGCTTCATCACCTGCTGGTAAAGATCGCCTGTCCCGTTGAGATAGAATTCCAATTGTGCCAACAAGGAAGGAGTGAGGTTAAAGGTCTGGCGCAGGGACGGGTATCTTTTTAGCAACGCCGCCATCTGGTAATAATCTTTAACGGCATGGAGCCTGACCCAAGGCATGATAAAAAGCCGGCTTTCATTATCCAGATAATAAGGCTGGTGTTGATTCCAAACAAAAGCGACATGCAAAGGGTTTTCCGGCATTTTTATACTCCTTCGGTCCAGGCTGTCAATTTACAGTCAAAAATATGCTTGTACGCGCTTGTTATCATTCCCTCCGTACTTAAAAAAATGCAAGCCCAAAAGCGGAGCAAAGTAATATTTAAATTTGGTTTTTGGGAAATAATAACGGCAGATAAAATTAAAGTACGGGGAGCTGAAGAAATTGCACCACCTGTCCCGGGAAACCTTGAACAAAAATTCATCTTTGCCGCCTTACTACGGAGAAGACACCCTTGTTCTTTTAGCCAGAGATCCCTACTGGCTTTATGCCTACTGGGAATTAACAGCGACAAAGATTAACAGCCTGAAAGCCGGCCTCGGCGCCGGCGAGTTCGCAAAAGCAACCAAGACTCTTAAGCTCATCAAGTTTGATCACCAGGGCCAAGCAATGGCCGGTTTTGATATACCCCTGACCGAAACTGCCGACAGCTGGTATATCAACGGCGGGGAGGCGGACCGCACCTACCAGGTAATGTTAGGCTATATGACACCGGAGGGAGAATTTTTCCCTTTGCTGTCGTCAAACAAGTCTCATACGCCTAGAGACAGTGTCTCCAGCGTCATTGACCCCCGCTGGGGCTACCTTAATTTTTGGCAGCAGCGCCTTTTTACCCGCCGCTTGAAATTCAACTTAAACTCGGCTTCCTTGGTGAGGCATAAAGCCAAAGCGGCAGAAAGGGAGAAAATAAAATTATGAACAAAGGCTATTTTTGTCTGGTACTCCATGCGCACCTGCCCTATGTGAGGCACCCGGAATATGTATATTCCCTGGAAGAAAAATGGTTCTTCGAAGCCGTAACGGAGAGTTATCTTCCAATAATCAAGTCTCTGCAAAAACTAAAAGGAGAGGGAAGGAAATTCAAGGTTACCATCTCTCTTTCTCCAACCTTGCTGTCCTTGCTGGCCGACGCCTATCTGAAGGATAAATACCAGCGCTACCTGGAAAATTTGTTGGATCTTGCAGAGAAAGAGGTAAAACGGACAAAGGGGGACAAAGATTTTCAGCCCCTTACCTTAATGTACCTGCATAATCTGGAGGAAATTTATCATCTCTACCTCAATGAATTTAAGAGAGACATTATCGGCGCCCTGCTTAACCTCCGCCTTGCAGGCGCTGTTGAAATCATTACCAGCACAGCCACCCACGGTTACCTGCCCCTGCTGGGGCTAAACCGGGAGGCTGTTTACGCCCAGGTTAAAACAGGCGTCGATACTTTCCGGCATTATCTCGGCTTTTCACCCCAGGGTCTGTGGTTGGCTGAATGCGCTTACCAGCCGGGGGATGAGCACATTCTAAAGGAAAACGGTATCCAGTACTTTTTCACCGATACGCACGGCCTCCTCTATGCCTGCCCCCGGCCGGCCTACGGAGTCTACAGCCCGATTCTGACCGATGCCGGTGTGGCCGCTTTCGGCAGGGATCAAGAGTCCTCCAAACAAGTTTGGAGCGCCGACGAAGGCTACCCCGGTGATTTTGACTACCGGGATTTTTACCGCGATATTGGCTTCGACTTGGATTTTGATTACATCAAACCCTATATCCACCCTGATGGGATAAGGGTTCATACGGGATTGAAGTATTACCGCATTACAGGTAAATCAAACCACAAGGAACCCTACCGGCCGGAAAAAGCCGACGCTAAAGCCCTGCTCCATGCCGGCAATTTCATGTTTAACCGGGAAAAGCAGCTGGAATACTTATCCGGCGCCATGGGCCGCCCTCCTGTGGTGGTAGCTCCCTATGATGCCGAGCTTTTCGGGCATTGGTGGTATGAAGGCCCTCTGTTTATCGAACATTTTATCAGAAAAGCAACGGAGGAGCAGGAACAATTCCTGGTGGCTTCTCCCGGTGATTTTCTCCAGCTGGGATTGCCCCTGCAAATAGCCACTCCCTGCCCTTCCAGCTGGGGGGATAAGGGTTACCATGAAGTCTGGCTGAACGGCTCTAACGACTGGATCTACCGGCACCTTCACCGGGGCGGGGAAAAAATGAGAGAACTGGCCGCCGCTTTCCCGGCAGCAGAGGGCATAACGGAAAGGGCGTTAAACCAGGGTTTAAGGGAACTACTGTTGGGACAGGCCAGCGACTGGCCCTTTATCATGACAGCGGGAACGATGACCGAATACGCCCGGAGCAGAATCGAAGATCATCTGATCCGGTTTAATACTCTCTACGACCAGATAATGAACGACAGGATTGACGAGGCGTGGCTGGCCCAAATTGAGTCCAAGGACAATGTGTTCCCTCAGCTCGATTACAGGATTTTTCTCCCCCTTAAAGATACCGTCCCCGTTGAAACAAATGCCGGAGGCTATTAAGTTTCCTGTTTTTTGATGTCCTCAATTTTTTTAATGTACATATCGGTAAGGGAATCGGCAACCTCGGCGGAGTAACCTTCGCCGTAAACCTGATA
>CAZYHL010000045.1:4730-10868 GCA_964646795.1 uncultured Syntrophomonadaceae bacterium | reverse complement strand
GAAAGAAAAAGAGGAGCCCTTTAGTATCTCTCAGTTAATTCAAGGGGTTTGGCGCTATTTTTGGCGGGAAGTCCTGATAAATATCAACTTGCTTGGTAAGCTGCTGGTTTTGGCGGTTATAGCGGCCCTACTAAAGAATCTTCAAAGGGCTTTTGGTTCCGAGAACCTGACAGTGATATCCCAGAGTATCATTTTTCTGATTCTGATCAGTATTGCCCTGCATAGTTTTAATATCGCTGTTTCTGTCGGGAGAGAAGCGATTGGCGGCATGGTAGACATAATCTTGGCACTGCTTCCTCTTCTGCTTCTTCTTCTCTCATCTTTAGGTTCTCTGGCATCTGCGGCCTTGTTCCATCCTCTGGTGATCTTTACAGTTCATTTTTTTGCTGCCGTTGTCAAAGATGTTGTCTTTCCCCTGATTTATTTTGCAACCATACTGTCTTTTATTAATTACCTTACCACCAGCTATCCCGTCAACCGTCTCGCTAATCTTTTCAGGGACATCTCTATCTGGATTATGGGGTTATGTTTATCGGTTTTTATCGGGATTACCGCTATCCAGGGAGTAGCAGGAGCAGTGGCGGATGCGGTAACCCTAAGGACGGCAAAATTCGCTACGGGAGCCCTTGTGCCGGTAGTGGGGGGGATGCTGGCAGACGCTCTTGAGTCCGTGGTGGGTGTATCGATAGTGCTGAAGAACGGTATTGGCATATTCGGGCTGATAATGCTGTTCCTTTATACTATCTTCCCCCTGGTAAAAATCTTTACAATTATGTTGATTTACAAAGCCGCCGCTGCCATTGCCCAACCGCTGGGCGATACGGAGCTGTGCGAAGGTCTGAATACTCTGGGGAATTGCCTTACCCTTGTAGTGGCTGCCGTAGCCGTGGTCTGTCTGATGTTTATTATTGCTGTCAGCATTATTATTGGGGCGGGAAATGCCGTCGTAATGTTCAGGTAGGTGATGGTTTTGATGCAAGAGATAGCTGCCATTATCAGAAATATAGTCGTAATTATTGTAATTGCCACGTTTGTGGAGATCTTTTTGCCTCGAAGTGCTTTCAACCGGTATGTTAAGATGGTCGTCGGTCTCATCATCATACTTACTCTTTTACTGCCGGTGAGGAAATTGTTCAATATTCCCGCTTTTCCCGACCTGGAACTGGAATACGGCAATATGGCGGCGGCAAGCGGCGGGCAAAATCTTGCTGCATTGTTCCCGGCAAGAGTGCTGGCTGAATATCAAGAAAAGCTGATTGGCAGTATTGAAAAAACAGTTAACGAGGCAACAGGAGATAAATATTTAAGCCGGGTTCTGCTGACTCTGGATGAAAGCGACTATTTAAATCCCGAAGTTACCGACGTCCAGGTTGTATTGCAGCCGGTGACGGAAGCTGCCGGAGCTGACACAGAAGAAATAAGCATCGATAAGATTGAGATAGTCTTTAGTGAAGCTTACAAGCAAGAGGAAACACAAGGGGATAATTTTCTTGTACTGAAAAAAACGGTATCCGAAAAGTATAATATTGATTTGAACCTTATTACTGTTACAGTTATGCAGTAATTTTGGCGGGCAAAGGAGGTAACGGTTCCTTGAAAGACGGTGCAAACAAAAAGAGTTGGTTAAGATTATTTCAAATCGAAGGAGGTAACATTTTTCAGGGAAAAAAAATTATTATTATAATTGTTATTTTGGTGTTTGCGATCTTTTTAATGCAAATCGACAATCTGATTGGAAGAAAGGAGGAGAGGAAGGACGAAACCGGGGAACAGATTATCCCTGTCACTAAGGAAGAGCTTCAATATGCAGATATTGAGCACAGGCTGGAGTTAATTCTAAGCAAGATGAAGGATGTCGGCAGCGTGTCGGTTATGCTGACTTACAAAGATAGCACAGAGTATAAATATGCGGAAACAACGGAAAAAACTCAGAAAACGACTGTGGAAACGGATCAGCAGGGAGGTTCCAGGGAAATCACCGAAAGCCAGGAAAACAGCCAAATTGTTTTAGCGCGCAGCAATCAGGGCGGCGAAGAGGCGATATTGCTCCAGGAAATCAAGCCAAATATCAAGGGAGTAATCATTGTTGCCCAGGGAGCCCAAAATCCGAAAATAAAGGAAGAAATTATCCGGGCGGCACAGTCCGTGCTAGGGATAGGGATACACCGGATAACTGTCCTGCTTGGAGAAAAGAGGGAGGGATAACATATGCAGAAAAAACATTTTGGGTTGGCATGCCTGATAATTATGGCAGTATTAACGTATTGGTTTGTGACTGTAGAGAAGGAAAGCCGGCATTCCGAAGTAATACCCGACGATAATATTACAGTCCCCGACATTGTAAGCGATCCGGTAGCGGCTTTGGGGGATTGGCAGTTGGATGATGCTGATGCTTTCTTTGTCGAGTACAGGCTTCAAAGGGATAGGGTGAGAGGCCAGGAGCTGGAACTGCTGACAGAATTTATTGACAATCCCAACACTACTCCGGATGGCAAGCAAAAGGCGGAAGAACAACTGCTGCAGCTTGTCAACACAATGGAGAAAGAATTGCTGGTTGAAAACCTAGTTAAGGCTCAAGGCTATCAAGACGCCGTTTATTTCCAGCAGGATACTAAAGCAAACCTGGTTATAAAAGCTAAGGATTTGACACCTGTTCAATTTGCCCAGTTGGCTGAGCTGGTGGCTAATCTGGCGAGAGTAAACATTAACGATGTCATCATTGTAGAAAATTCTGCAAATTAAAGGTCAATTGTAAATAGCATTATAATTTGGTATAATTAACTTGTGTTACAACAGGAGGTGTATAGAGATGGAAAAGACAGATAAAATAATTCCTTCGGACTTGGGGACAGTAAGAATAGCAGATGATGTAGTAGCCATCATTGCCGGATTGGCAGCTACGGAGGTAGAAGGAGTAGCTGGCATGAGCGGCGGCTTCGCCGGGGGTATCTCTGAGATTCTCGGGCGGCGCAACCTGTCAAAAGGAGTAAAAGTTGAAGTCGGTGAAAATGACGCGGCAATAGAACTTTATATTATTGTTAATTACGGTGCGAGAATCCCGGATGTGGCCTGGAATATTCAAGAGAACGTCAAAAAGGCTGTTGAAACCATGACAGGCCTTGAAACTACCAAAATAAACGTACATATCCAGGGAGTGGAATTTGCGGGACTAAAAGAGGAAGAAGAAAATATCTAAACTGCCGGATATTATACGGAAGGGAGATAGAAATGAGAAATTCTGAAAGAGGAATCAGTATCATCTTTATTTTACTGGTCATGCTGATATCTGTTTTATTTGTCGGTCTTGCGGCGCCTCTTTCTTTTTTTAACGAGCTTAGGACAAGCTTTCTGCTCATCTTTAACAGCTGGATTTATACCGCTGTGGCTGCCGCAATCTTTATCTTGACTTTGTACCTGGCTTTGCGGCTGTTGTTTGCGGAAAACAAGGTTCAGTTTTTAGCCAAGCAAGGAGAAATGGGAGAATGCAGAATATCCTTTAACACTTTTGAAACTCTTGTTTTACATGCAGCCAAACTTGTTAAAGGGATTAAGGATGCCAGGACACAGATTTCTTTGGAAGAAAACGGGCTGTTGGTTTATTTAAAAATTACCGCTACTGCCGATAATAATATACCGGAACTAGTCAGCAGCATCCAGGCTTCAGTTAAGGAGCATGTAGAAGAAATAAGCGGCGTTAATATAGCTGAGGTTAATGTTTTTGTAGATAATATAGCAAGCGAGTTCAAAAGATAACCCCAGGGGAAGGAAGGTATTTTATGGGTTCAGAGAAGATTAATCTATTATTCGATTTTCTTGTCCGGAATTGGGGAAAAGTTATCGGCGGGCTCCTGGGCTTGGTTTTAGGGCTTCTCTTTATAAAATATGGTTTTTGGCATACCGTATTACTGATTTTAATAGTAACGCTGGGAGTTTATGCCGGGGGCAAGTTGCTGGACAACGGTAACCTCCAAGATTTTATTGACCGTTTCCGGTCTTCGAAAAGATAGCAATTTTAAATAGGAGCAGTACCTATGAGCAAACGAGCGGCAAGGGAAGCAATATTTAAGACATTGTTTCAAACCGAATTTACACAGGAAAAACCCGATGTTCTTATCTTAAAAAACGAAGAACTGACAAGCAGGCTAACCAATGCCGAAAAAGAATATTTCATTGAATCAATTAAAGGAATTGATTGTTTTAAAGATAAAATAGATGCGTTAATCACCAAACATCTGAAGAACTGGGAGTTAAAAAGGCTGGCTATCGCCGATAAGGCAATATTAAGGTTAGCTTTATATGAAATGCTTTATCTGGACGATGTCCCTGCCGCAGTTTCTATAAATGAAGCAGTAGATTTGGCCAAGAAATACAGCGAAGAAAAGTCCGCTGGCTTTATCAATGGGGTCTTGGACAGTATTCATAAAAGCAGTTCGTAAAAGGAGAACTCAGATGGTCTCTTTTTTTTTGGGTTTGGATACGTCGTGTTATACTACGTCCCTAGGGATAGTTGATGCAAAGGGAAAGCCGGTGCTTGACCTCAGAAAGCCCCTGGTTGTCCGGGCGGGGGAAAAGGGCTTAAGGCAATCCGAAGCCTTTTTTCAGCATATGAATAACCTGCCGCAATTTTTTGAAAACAAGGATTTCTGCCGGTTAATACCGGCCATCAAAGCGGTTTCTGCCAGTGAAAAACCAAGGCCCAGCGGCAATTCCTATATGCCTGTTTTCAAAGCAGGTGAGAGTGTGGGGAAGGTGGCAGCGAATAGCATGCAAGCGGCTTACTACCCGTCAACCCACCAGGAGGGGCATATCCTTGCGGGGATAGTTTCTGCCGGGAGCATGTGGAAAAATTTTTGGGCATTTCACCTGTCCGGAGGAACTACGGAATTGCTTGAAGTAGAAATAAGGGGAGCAGTTTTAACCGTTAATAAAATTGGTGGTGGCAGTGATATTGCCGCGGGTCAATTTGTAGATCGAATCGGTGTAATATATGGTTTAGGATTCCCCGCAGGACCGAAACTGGAAGCAATAGCCCGGGCAGCTAAGGGCAGTTGTTCATTGCCCACTGCCGTTAAAGGTAACTCCGTAAGTTTTTCAGGACCGTTAACTAAAGCGGAAAGGATGACCGGAAACGGGCCGGCGGAGGTTTTCCGGGCTGTGGAGAAATGCATCGCTTCATCTATAATTGCGATAATTAAAAATGCAAGCGGCGGCAGCTTAAAGAAGATCTTGTTTGTCGGCGGGGTAATGGCCAATAAATTTATTAAGGATACCATTGCTGCTGCTTTAAGGGAACATGAATTAGCCTTTGCAGACCTAAAATATTCCGGAGACAATGCCCTCGGGACAGCGGAATATGCCAGGCGTGCCTGGCTGGCCAGGGGCGATAATTAAATATTTTAATTCTTTTTCTTTTCGAGGGAGGCTAACAACATGTACGCAAAACAACTAACCATGCGGGTTGAGGAAATTAATGAGGCTCTTGCCGCTTATTTTGTTGCAGATAAGGATTGTTACCGTGAAATAATGGCGGCCGTTAACTACAGTGTTCACGCCGGAGGCAAAAGGCTGAGGCCTGTGCTTTGTTTAGCTGCGGCGGAATTAGCGGGTATGGCTTATCAAAAAGCCATGGGAGCAGCCTGTGCCCTGGAATTAATCCATACTTATTCTCTGATCCATGATGACTTGCCTGCTATGGATAATGACGATTTAAGAAGGGGAAAACCTACTAATCATAAAGTTTTTGGTGAGGATATGGCCATTCTGGCAGGCGACGGCTTGCTTACCTATGCCTTTGAAATTCTAGCAGGTATTGCGGAAAAAGAAGCCATCCCTCCGGAAAGGGTTTTAAAAACAGTAAGAGATATCGCCTTTCATGCCGGGATTAAAGGCATGGTGGGTGGCCAGGCTCTGGATGTGAGAGCTCAAGACACTGTTTGGGACAGACAGTACCTCGATTTGATGCACCGCCATAAGACCGGAGCGCTAATTAAAGCCTCCCTGCGGGCTGGCTGTATCCTGGCAGGCAGGGATGATTTGCTTGCTTTGCTTTCGCAGTATGCTGATAAGATAGGCTTAGCTTTTCAAATAATTGACGATTATCTGGACGTAGTCGGTGATGAAGCGAAATTGGGCAAAAAA